>JAKFXU010000204.1 GCA_021731215.1 Rhodoferax sp. | reverse complement strand
GCAGGCTATTTTGCCAGCCACGATTATTGGAGTGAACTCGTCATGCCGGGGCGTGCCAGCACGCCGTCGCGGCCCGTCAATCTGTCGGTTAATCTTCACCCCTATGGCGAGGGACGGCTGCTGCTGTCACGCGATGTCACCGCGCTGGAACAGGCGGAAGCCATGCGCCGCGATTTTGTGGCCAATGTATCGCATGAAATTCGAACCCCGCTGACGGTGCTGGCTGGCTTTGTCGAGACCCTGCAGACCCTGTCCTTGAATGATCAGGAGCGCGAGCGCTATTTGGCCTTGATGGCCGAACAGGCCGAGCGCATGCAGACGCTGGTCAGTGATTTGCTCACCCTTTCGCGTCTGGAGGGCAGCCCGCCGCCCGGTCTCACCGACTGGGTGTCGGTGCCCACGTTGATGCGACAGCTTGAGCAGGAAGGGCGGGCTTTGTCGGCCGTGTTCAATCCGTCACGGGATCGTTTGCATCAACTGGTGTTTGATTCCTTGTTGGCGGGCGAAATTGCCGGCATCCCCAACGAATTGCTCAGTGCGATGAGCAATCTGGTGGGCAACGCTATTCGTTACACGCCGTCAAGGGGTGAAATTCACGTGCGGGCGTTTTTGCTGCCCGATGGCCGGGCCGAGTTCTCGGTTCAGGACACCGGCCCCGGCATTGCCCCCGAACATCTTCCGCGCCTGACGGAACGTTTTTACCGGGTTGACCGCAGCCGTTCGCGTGACACCGGCGGCACCGGTCTTGGCTTGGCCATTGTCAAGCATGTGGCGCAGCGCCACGGCGCCGAATTGAAAATTGAAAGCACGCCTGGCAAGGGTTCCACTTTCACCATCATTTTTCCCGCCAACCGCGTGCGCTCACTGCGAATCGCGGCCTGCTCTGAGCCAATTACTTGAGGTCGTCGGTGATGACTTTGACGATGCGCTGTGCATTGGCGGAGTTGTCTGGCTTGCCGCTGGCGTCAAGTACGGAGACGGTGGTTGACTCCCCCTGACTGACAAGCACGATCCGGTATTTCAAGGGCGCAACTTCTGTTTTCGAGGGACTAAAGAGTTTTCCAAGGAAGCCGGGTTCGGACTTGACTGCGGAGGGTTCCACATAACGGACAAAATAAATGCCCTGATTGCGGTCCCGGTCCTCGACCGTGAAACCGGTGCGGTCGAGCGATAAACCAACGCGGCGCCAGGCGCGGTCGAAGCCGTCGTCGATTTGCACCACGGGCTGTCCGTTGACCACCGCAGCGCGCGAACTGCTTTGGCCCGCGCCGGCCGCCACCAGGGCCTTGGACTGCTCTTGGGTCACGCCCAGTTTGACCATCAGGCGGCGCAGGAACTCGGCCTCGAGTTCCGGGTCGGCGGCGCGCGGTTGCCACACCGTTGAGTCCTTCTGGGTGCTGCTGTAGACCTCGATCATGCCCCGATGGCTGATGAAGATGTCGGTCCCGCCGCTCGCATTGCGTTCAAGACGGGTGCGAAATTTGTCGCGCTCGCCAGTCGAATACAGGGAGTCGAGCACTTTCCCCAGCGTGGCGCGAATGAAGTCTTGCGGCAGTTTGGCGCGGTTTTCGGCCCAGTCGGTTTCCATGATGCCTAAATTGGCCTGGTCCATGGCCAGCAGAAAGCCATTTTCTTGCCAGAAGTCGCGCACCGGCTCCCACAGCTTGTCGGCCGGCCGGTTGATCACGAGCCAGCGTTGGCTGCCGGCACGTTCAATGCGTACATCGCCCAATGACGATACGGCGGTCGGCACCGACGGGCTGGCTTGACCCAACTGGAAGCTCGAGGCCGACACGGCGCCGCCAGGAACGGCATAGCGGGTGTCGCGCGACAACTGGGTCAGATCGGGCGGGACCTCAAGCGAGGGACTTTTGCCTGCGCTTTTGTAGTCGATTTTGTCGCTCTCGAGGGTCGAGCACGCTGCCAGCGTCATGGAAAGGCTCAGTAGCGCAAGTTTGGAGAAATGATTCACAAGAGTATCCCTTGGGGGTAATTAGTTGGGCCGGATCGGACCTGTCAGAGCAGGCCGCTGGCGCGTAAGGCGCTTTCAAGCACCGCTTCATTGGCTGGCGTCAAGGGCGTCATCGGCAGGCGCAGGGTGGGACCGCACCGTTGCATCCGCGCCAGCGCCCACTTCACGGGGATGGGGTTGGCCTCGACAAACAGGTTTTTGTGCAAGGGCAGCAGTTGGAACTGGATTTCCATCGCCCGTCGGGTGTCGCCCGCCATCGCCGCGACGCACAGCTCGTGCATCAGTCGCGGCGCCAGATTGGCGGTGACGCTGACGTTGCCGTGGCCACCACACAGCATCAGGGCGACTGCGGTCGGGTCGTCGCCTGAATAAATGGCAAAGCCTTTGGGCGCTTCCCGGATCAGCCACTGGGCCCGTTCGATATTGCCGGTCGCCTCCTTGATGCCCACGATGCCAGGCACTTGCGCCAAACGCAGCACCGTGTCATGGGCCATATCGGCGACCGAGCGACCCGGCACGTTGTAGAGAATCAAGGGCAGATCGACCGCTTGTGCAATCGCCTTGAAGTGCAGGTACTGACCTTCCTGGGTCGGCTTGTTGTAGTAGGGCACCACCTGCAACTGGCAATTGGCGCCTACCTTCTGGGCAAAGCGGGCCAGTTCGATCGCCTCCGAGGTTGAATTGGCGCCGCAGCCCGCCATGATGGGCACGCGCCCGCCGGCCTGCTCGACCGCGACGCGGATGATCTCGCAGTGCTCTTGCACATTCACGGTTGGCGACTCACCGGTGGTGCCGACCACGCCAATGCAGTCGGTGCCCTCAGTGATGTGCCAGTCGATCAGTTTACGCAGGGTGGGGTAGTCCACACTGCCGTCTTCGAGCATGGGGGTGACAAGCGCCACGATGCTGCCGGTGATTTGGCTGGTTGAGGATGTCATGTCCGGTTATTTAAGCGGTAAACCGGCATTCTAGCCAGAGTGCGGCCTCAGAGCGCATAGCGCCGCGGCGCCGGATCGATTCCAGCTTGCAACCCGGGTCGTGCCGCGACCAGGCGTTGGATGAAGCGCGGCGGATTGTCAAGGAATCCTTGTTCAAAGGCAATCAGGTGCAGACGCTTGAACGCCGACAATAATTCACCCGGTTGCAACAGAAAATCGGGTCTGGACGGTTTGCCCACCGTTTCATTGCCTTGGGCAAAGGTCTCATAAATCAGCACCCCGCCCGGCGCCACGCTGTCGGCCATTACCGAAAAAAGTGGCCGCCATAGATAGTTGGTGACGATGACGGCGCCGAATTGGCGAGCTTGGGTGCCGCTCATCAGCGGCCAGGGACCGTTTTCGAGATCCGCCAAAATGACCTCGCCAAAACGCGCTGCTGTGGCAAGCGCCTCGGGGCAACGATCAAGGCCGGTGACGGCATGGCCCCGGTCGGCAAACCACTGCAGGTGGCGCCCCGGTCCGCAGGCGATGTCCAGTACCGTCCCGCCCGGCGGCACCAGGTGCGACCAGCGTTGGACCCAGGCCGATGCAGTGCCCTGGCCGTGACTGAGGGGTGATGGCGATTGATGCACGCTACTGGGCCTGGTTCAGAAGCAGGCCCAGACCTGATCGGCCAGGCTGACCAGGAAATCCGGCCGCGTGTACAGGGCAAACACCGCCAGCAACACGCCCAGGGCAGCGGCGTAGAGCAAAATTCTGCGGCCCGCTTTCATCGCCTTAGCCCCCTTGCGCGGCCGGGCTGCGGATGATGGACGCTTCCTTGATCGGCAGATTCACCAGGGCCGCCAGCACGCCCAATGCGATGGCGATGTACCAGACTAGGTCATAGCTGCCGGTGCGGTCATACAGATAGCCGCCCAGCCACACGCCCATGAAGGAGCCGATCTGATGGCTGAAAAACACGAAACCGCTGAGCATGGACAGATGCGCCACGCCAAAGATCTGCGCCACGGCCGCATTGGTCACCGGTACCGTGGACAGCCACAACAAGCCCATCACCGCGGAAAAGAGGTAGACGCTAAGCGGCGACAGCGGCGCCAGCAGGAACAGGGCGATGGCCACCGCTCGGGCCAGGTAAATAAAGGCCAGGATATTCTTCTTCGGCAGCCGTTGCCCGAGCACACCGGCCGCATAGGTGCCAAAAACATTGAACAAACCAATCAGCGCCAGCGCGTAGCCGGCCACCTGGGGCGACAGGCCGTTGTCTTTGAGGTAGCTCGGCATGTGCACCGCAATGAAGACGACCTGGAAGCCGCACACGAAATAGCCGGCCATCAGCAACTGAAAGCTGGGGTACTGGAGCGCTTCCTTCAGGGCTTGCACAATGGTCTGGTCGCGCCGGATGGCAGCGCCACC
>JAKFXU010000343.1 GCA_021731215.1 Rhodoferax sp. | reverse complement strand
AATGTGGATGCGGTCCAGCACCTTGGTCAGTCGATACTGCGAGCGGCGTTCAATCGTGGTCTGGCGGAACGCTATCCATTCGGTGAGCATTTGCCGCAGTGACTTCTGCGTCGGTCGGCCGTCGAGCCCGACCAGGGTCAGGTTGATCGGCGACGAGGTCTCCAGACTGGTGTGGGCCAGCAGCGTGGTGATCAGTTCCTGCTGCCCAATGCGGCTGGTCTTGGGTTCGCACACCAGGCGCACCGCCGCGTCCTTGCTCGACTCGTCACGCACCACGTCCAGCACCGACAGCAGCGTGGCCTTGAGCTGGGTTTGCTCCAGCGACAGCGCCTTCTTGCCGGCCTTGATCTTGGGGTTGCTCAGCTCTTCAATTTCTTCCAGCACCCGCTGCGTGCTGACGCCGGGCGGCAACTCGGTCACCACCAACTGCCATTGGCCGCGCGCCAGCTCCTCGATCTTCCAGCGCGCGCGCACTTTGAGCGAGCCACGCCCGCTGCGATAGGCCTCGGCAATGTCAGCGGGGCTGCTGATGATCTGGCCGCCGCCCGGATAGTCGGGGCCCGGAATGAAGGAGAACAACTCCTCATCCGCAAGCTGGGGCATCTTGATCAAAGCCACGCAGGCATCGGCCACTTCGCGCAAATTGTGGCTGGGGATTTCGGTCGCCAAACCGACCGCAATGCCACTGGCGCCGTTGAGCAGGGCGAACGGCAGGCGCGCCGGCAACTGGCGCGGCTCCTCGGTGGAGCCGTCGTAGTTGGGCGTGAAATCAACCGTGCCCTCGTCGATTTCGTCGAGCAGCAAGCTGGTGATTTTCGCCAGCCGGGCCTCGGTGTAACGCATGGCGGCAGCGCCATCGCCGTCGCGGCTGCCAAAGTTGCCCTGCCCGTCGATCAGCGGATAGCGCTGGCTGAAGTCCTGCGCCATGCGCACCAGCGCGTCGTAGGCGGCCTGGTCGCCGTGCGGATGAAAGCGGCCCAGCACGTCACCCACCACACGGGCGCACTTGACCGGCTTGGCGCCGCTGTTGCCGTTGGCGCCGCCAAAGCCCAGGCCCATGCGCGACATGGAATACAGAATGCGCCGCTGCACCGGTTTCTGGCCGTCGCAGACATCGGGCAGGGCCCGGCCCTTGACCACGCTCAGCGCGTATTCGAGATAGGCGCGCTGGGCGTAGGTCGCCAGGTTCAATTGCTCGTCACCGCCGTCGTCGGCGGGGGAGAGGTCGAGTGTGGTTTGCTCGCTCATGTTCTATTGTTCCGAAATTCATTACACTGTTCTCGCCAAGACGGCCTGATACAAATTGCTTTCGCCAGTCCGGGTCCCAGGCCTGCGGGGGCCGAGGGCGCCGCAGTGGATGGCTCCGCGAATGTCCTCCGGCCTTCGGCCTCCCCCTTTATTTGGCAAAACCCCAAGTCCACGCTGCGCCACCCACTGCATCGCCCTCGGCGATAAGCGTTGGTGGTTTGCGATTTGTAGTTTGTGCAGCCCACATACCCACCCTGCTTGCAAGATCGGGCTGATGGGGTGCTCAGCGCAGCGGCATCAAGAAGGAGGCCGAAGGCCGGGTGACAGCCGCGGAGCTGAGCGCCCCGTCGGCCCGATCCTCCCGGCACGCCGAGGCGCTTAAAGCTTGTGAACACCATGACTACACGTCGATCTCGACGCTGTCGCCATGCAGCTCCATCAACTCGCGCCGCGCGGCGGCCTCGCCCTTGCCCATCAGCTTGGTAATCAGCTTCTCGGTTTGCAGGAAGTCAATGCTGCCCAGTTGCACCGGCAGCAAACGCCGGGTATCGGGGTTGAGCGTGGTGTCCCACAACTGCTCGGCGTTCATCTCGCCCAGGCCCTTGAAACGGCTGATGCTCCAGGCCGCCTCGCGCACGCCCTCCTTGCGCAGCTTGTCCAGAATGGCGCTCAGCTCGCCCTCATCGAGCGCGTAGGCCTTGGAGGCCGGCTTCTTGCCGCGCGCCGGCGCGTCGACGCGAAACAGGGGCGGGCGCGCGACAAACACATGGCCGGTCTCGATCAGCTTGGGGAAATGCCGGAAAAACAGCGTCAGCAGCAGCACCTGGATGTGCGAGCCATCAACGTCGGCGTCCGACAGGATGCAGACCTTGCCATAGCGCAGGCCGCTCAAGTCGGGGCTATCCTTGGGGCCATGCGGATCGACCCCGATGGCGACCGCAATGTCGTGAATTTCAGTATTGGCAAACAGGCGGTCGCGCTCGACCTCCCAGGTGTTGAGCACTTTGCCGCGCAAGGGCAGAATGGCCTGGCTCTCCTTGTCGCGCCCCATCTTGGCGCTGCCGCCGGCCGAATCGCCCTCGACCAGAAACACTTCGTTGTGGGCCAGATCCCGGCTTTCACAATCGGTCAGCTTGCCCGGTAGCACGGCGACGCCGGAGCCCTTGCGTTTCTCGACTTTCTGGCCGGCTTTTTGACGGGTCTGGGCCGCCTTGATGGCCAGTTCGGCCAATTTTTTTCCGTATTCGACGTGCTGGTTCAGCCACAGCTCCAGCGTGGGCCGTACAAAGCTCGACACCAGGCGCACCGCATCGCGCGAGTTCAAACGCTCCTTGATCTGGCCCTGAAACTGCGGGTCCAGCACCTTGGCCGACAGCACATAGCTGGTGCGGGCAAAGACGTCTTCGGGCAGCAGCTTGACACCTTTGGGCAGCAGCGAGTGCAGTTCGATGAAACTTTTGACGGCCGTAAACAGGCCGTCGCGCAAGCCGCTTTCGTGGGTGCCACCGGCATGGGTGGGAATCAGGTTAACGTAGCTTTCACGCACCGGCTGGCCGTCTTCGGTGAAGGCGACGCACCAGGACGCGCCTTCACCCTCGGCAAAGCTGTCGTGCTGGGCGTCGGCAAAGCCCTCGCCCTCAAACACCGGAATCACCAGTTCGCCGCTCAGCGTTTGCAGCAGGTAGTCGCGCAAACCGCCCTTGAAGATCCAGCTTTGCGTCTCCTTGGTTTTCTCAGTGACCAGCGTCACCGTGACACCGGGCATCAGCACCGCCTTGCTGCGCAGCAGATGGGTCAGTTGCGCCAGTGGCAACGCCATCGTTTCAAAGTATTTGGCGTCCGGCCAGACCCGCACACAGGTGCCCGATCTGCGCTCGCCCTCCCCCGCTTGGCGCAGTTGCAGGGGCTCGATCACGTCACCGCCCGAGAACACCAGCCGCGCCACCATGCCCTCGCGGTAGCTGGTGGCCTCCAGCCGCGTCGCCAGCGCGTTGGTGACGCTGACGCCCACGCCATGCAGTCCGCCCGAAAAACTGTAGGCGCCGCCCTGGCCCTTGTCGAACTTGCCACCGGCATGCAGCCGCGTGAACACCAGCTCGATCACGGGCGCGTTTTCTTCCGGATGCAGGCCGAACGGGATGCCCCGGCCATCGTCCTCGATGCTGACCGAGCCGTCGGCGTGCAGCACCACCTTGATTTTCTTGCCATGCCCGGCCAGCGCCTCGTCGGCCGCGTTGTCGATCACTTCCTGGATCACGTGCAGCGGGTTGTCGGTGCGGGTGTACATGCCGGGGCGCTGCTTGACCGGCTCCAGGCCCTTGAGCACGCGGATGGAAGCTTCTGAGTATGCGGGGGTTGGTTTGACTGCCATAGGCGCGAATTGTAGTCTGGGCTCAGCCAATACCTGTATGCAATCACAGTTGCACGCCAACCAATTGAAGCGCAAAAGCGCTGCGCTCACCGATTGGCTACATTTACCCCATGTCGATCCCCGCCAAAAAACTCTCCATGACCCAGGTTCTGCTGTGCGGCGCCGCCATCGTGACGCTCTCCATGGGCATCCGCCACGGCTTCGGCCTGTGGCTGCTGCCGGTCACGCAAAGCCAGGGCTGGAGCCGCGAAACCTTTGCCTTTGCCATCGCGATCCAGAATCTGGCCTGGGGCGTGTCCGGCATTGTTGCCGGCATGGCGGCTGACCGCTTTGGCGCTTTCAAGGTGATTGTGGCTGGCGCACTGCTGTACGCGCTCGGCTTGATCGGCATGGCCGTGGCCAGCACGCCGCTGCTATTTTCCGTCACCGCCGGGGTGCTGATTGGGATGGCGCAGGCTGGCACCACCTATGCCGTCATTTTTGGTGTGATTGGCCGCAATGTCGCGCCCGACAAGCGCTCCTGGGCCATGGGCATCGCAGCGGCGGCCGGCTCGTTTGGCCAATTCCTGATGGTGCCGACCGAGGGCTTTTTGATCAGCAGCTTTGGCTGGCAAGAAGCCTTGATCATTTTGGGCGTGGCCTCCTTGCTGATGGTGCCGCTGGCCTGGGGCTTGCGCGAACCCGGCTTTGCCGGTGGCGCTGCCATCC
>JAKFXU010000381.1 GCA_021731215.1 Rhodoferax sp. | reverse complement strand
ACAGCAAGCCGATTTCGGCCGCCCTGAAAGAGTTCTTCGGCGCCTCGCAACTGTCGCAGTTCATGGACCAGACCAATCCGCTGTCGGAGATCACCCACAAGCGCCGCGTCTCGGCGCTTGGCCCAGGCGGTTTGACGCGCGAGCGCGCCGGCTTTGAGGTGCGTGACGTGCACGTGACGCACTACGGCCGGGTCTGTCCGATTGAAACGCCGGAAGGTCCGAACATCGGCCTGATCAATTCACTGGCACTGTATGCGCGCCTCAATGAATACGGGTTCATTGAAACGCCCTATCGCCGGGTGGTGGACAGCAAGGTCACGCTGGAGATCGATTATTTGTCCGCCATCGAGGAAGGCAAATATGTGATCGCGCAGGCCAATGCCGTGCTGGACAAAGACGGCAAACTCACGGGTGATCTGATCTCGGCGCGGGAAGCCGGTGAGTCGATTCTGGTCGGTGCCGAGCGCGTGCAGTACATGGACGTGTCGCCTTCCCAGATCGTCTCGGTGGCAGCCTCGCTGGTGCCCTTCCTGGAGCACGACGATGCCAACCGCGCCTTGATGGGCGCCAACATGCAGCGCCAGGCGGTGCCGATCCTGCGTCCGGAAAAAGCCTTTGTCGGCACCGGTATCGAGCGCGTCTCGGCGGTTGACTCCGGCACCGTCGTCACCGCCACGCGCGGCGGCGTGGTCGACTATGTGGATGCCACCCGGGTCGTGATTCGCGTCCACGACGCTGAAGCGCAAGCCGGCGAAGTGGGAGTCGACATTTACAACCTGATCAAGTACCAGCGTTCCAATCAGAACACCAACATTCACCAGCGCCCGATCGTGAAAAAAGGCGACCAGTTGGCCCGGGGTGACGTTATTGCCGACGGTGCCTCCACTGACCTCGGTGAACTGGCCTTGGGCCAGAACATGCTGGTGGCCTTCATGCCCTGGAACGGCTACAACTTCGAAGACTCGATTTTGATCAGTGAACGCGTCGTGGAGGAGGACCGCTACACCTCGATCCACATCGAAGAACTGGTGGTGATGGCGCGCGACACCAAGCTGGGGTCGGAAGAAATCACGCGCGATATCCCGAATCTGAGCGAGCAGCAGCTCAATCGACTCGACGAGTCCGGCATTATTTATGTCGGCGCTGAAGTCCAGCCCGGCGATACGCTGGTGGGCAAGGTCACGCCCAAAGGCGAGACCACGCTGACACCCGAAGAAAAGCTGCTGCGCGCCATCTTTGGCGAAAAAGCCAGTGACGTAAAAGACACCTCGCTGCGGGTCGACCAGGGCTCGCAAGGCACGGTGATCGATGTGCAGGTGTTCACCCGCGAGGGTATTGTGCGCGACCGCCGCGCGCAGCAGATCATTGACGATGAACTCAAGCGTTTCCGCCTTGACCTGAACGATCAGCTGCGCATTGTGGAAGCCGATGCGTTTGACCGGATCGAGAAATTGCTGACCGGCAAAGTTGCCAACGGCGGCCCGCAAAAACTCGCCAAGGGCAGCAAGATCGACAAGGCCTATCTGGCCGCGGTGGACAGATTCCACTGGTTCGATATTCGTCCGGCTGAAGACGATATCGCCACGCAACTCGAGAGCATCAAGAACTCGCTGGAGCAAACCCGTCACCGCTTCGATCTCGCCTTTGAAGAAAAGCGCAAGAAGCTGACCCAGGGTGACGAACTGCCGGCCGGCGTGCTGAAGATGGTCAAGGTCTACCTGGCGGTCAAGCGTCGCTTGCAACCGGGCGACAAGATGGCTGGCCGCCACGGCAACAAGGGCGTGGTGTCCAAGATCGTCCCGGTCGAGGACATGCCCTTCATGGCCGATGGCACGCCGTGCGACATCGTGCTCAATCCGCTGGGCGTGCCGTCCCGGATGAACGTGGGCCAGGTGCTCGAAGTGCATCTGGGCTGGGCCGCCAAGGGGATTGGCCAGCGCATCGGCGACATGCTGCAGGCCGAGGCCAAACTGGTAGATCTACGCAAGTTCCTGGAGGCGCTGTACAACAGTTCCGGGCGCAAGGAAGATTTGTCGAAGCTGAGCGACGCCGAAGTGCTGGAGATGGCGGACAACCTGAGCGCTGGCGCCACCTTTGCCACACCGGTGTTCGATGGCGCCTCGGAGGAGGAAATCCGCGCCATGCTGAAACTGGCTTACCCGGAGACAATAGTCAAGGCCAAGGGCCTGACGGCCGCGCGCACGCAGGCCAATCTGTTTGACGGCCGCAGCGGCGACGCCTTCGAGCGTCCGACCACGGTCGGCTACATGCACGTGCTCAAACTGCACCACTTGGTGGACGACAAGATGCACGCGCGCTCGACCGGTCCGTACAGCCTGGTCACGCAGCAGCCGCTGGGCGGCAAGGCGCAGTTTGGTGGTCAGCGTTTCGGCGAGATGGAGGTCTGGGCGCTGGAAGCCTACGGCGCTGCCTACACGCTGCAGGAAATGCTCACCGTTAAATCAGACGACGTGGTCGGCCGTACCAAGGTCTACGAGAGCATCGTCAAAGGCGAACACTCGATCGAAGCCGGCATGCCGGAGTCGTTCAATGTGCTGGTCAAGGAAATCCGCTCACTCGGTATTGATATCGAGTTGGAACGCAGCTAAGCACGGACTAGAAAAGGATTCAACATGAAATCATTACTCGACCTGTTCAAGCAGTTCACGCCCGATGAGCATTTTGATGCCATCAAGATTGGCATGGCTTCGCCCGAGAAGATCCGTTCCTGGTCTTTCGGTGAAGTCAAAAAACCCGAAACCATCAACTACCGCACCTTCAAGCCCGAGCGTGACGGCCTGTTTTGCGCCAAGATTTTTGGTCCGATCAAGGACTACGAATGCCTGTGCGGCAAATACAAGCGCCTCAAGCACCGCGGCGTGATCTGCGAGAAGTGCGGCGTCGAAGTGACGCAGACCAAGGTCCGGCGCGAGCGCATGGGCCACATCGATCTGGCCGCCCCGTGCGCGCACATCTGGTTCCTGAAATCGCTGCCATCGCGCCTGGGCCTGGTGCTGGACATGACGCTGCGCGACATCGAACGCGTGCTGTACTTCGAAGCCTATGTGGTGACCGACCCCGGCATGACGCCGCTGAAGAAATTCAGCATCATGTCGGAAGACGACTTCGACGCCAAGTTCAAGGAATATGGCGATGAGTTCCAGGCCAAGATGGGGGCCGAAGGCATCAAGGATTTGCTGCAAAGCATTGACATTGACGGCTCGATCGAGAAACTGCGCAACGACCCGACCGGTTCCGAGCTCAAGATCAAGAAAAACACCAAGCGCCTCAAGCTGCTCGAAGCGTTCAAGAAATCGGGCATCAAGCCCGAGTGGATGGTGCTTGACGTGTTGCCGGTGTTGCCGCCCGATCTGCGTCCGCTGGTGCCCCTGGACGGTGGCCGCTTCGCCACTTCGGACCTGAACGACCTGTATCGCCGCGTCATCAACCGCAACAGCCGTCTGCGTCGCCTACTCGAGCTGAAGGCGCCGGAAATCATTGCCCGCAATGAAAAGCGCATGCTGCAAGAAGCGGTCGATTCGCTGCTGGACAACGGCCGGCGCGGCAAGGCCATGACCGGCGCCAACAAGCGCGCGCTCAAGTCGCTGGCCGACATGATCAAAGGCAAGAGCGGTCGTTTCCGCCAGAACTTGCTGGGCAAGCGGGTCGATTACTCGGGCCGTTCCGTGATCGTGGTGGGCCCCACGCTCAAACTCCATCAGTGCGGCCTGCCCAAGCTGATGGCGCTGGAGTTGTTCAAGCCCTTCATCTTCGCGCGCCTGGAAGCGATGGGCATTGCGACCACCATCAAGGCCGCCAAGAAGGAAGTCGAATCCGGCACGCCGGTGGTGTGGGACATCCTGGAAGAGGTGATCAAGGAGCACCCGGTGATGCTGAACCGGGCACCGACGCTGCACCGTTTGGGCATCCAGGCCTTTGAGCCGATCCTGATCGAAGGCAAGGCGATTCAGTTGCATCCGCTGGTGTGCGCCGCCTTCAACGCCGACTTTGACGGTGACCAGATGGCGGTTCACGTGCCGCTCTCGGTGGAAGCGCAGATGGAATGCCGCACCCTGATGCTGGCCTCCAACAACGTGCTGTTCCCGTCCAACGGCGAGCCGTCCATCGTGCCCTCGCAAGACGTGGTGCTGGGCTTGTACTACACCACCCGCGACCGCATCAACGGCAAGGGTGAAGGCTTGATCTTTGCCGATATCGGTGAAGTGCAGCGCGCCTTTGACGCTGGTGCGGTGGAACTGGCCGCGCGCATCAACGTGCGGCTGACCGAGTACACCAAGGACAAGGAAACAGGCGAACTGGTGCCTTCGACCAAGCTGTGGGAAACCACCGCCGGGCGTGCCC
>JAKFXU010000288.1 GCA_021731215.1 Rhodoferax sp. | reverse complement strand
TGACAACTTCACCACCCTGGCCAGTAGCAGCATCGCGCTGAGCAACTACCAGCAGAACCTGGCCAGCGGGGAAACCGGCGTGAGCCCGGCGACGGTCAACTTCGCTGCTGGCATCGGCAGCATGAAGCTGACCAGGCCGGGGGCAGGAAACAGCGGTAGCGCTGACCTGTGCGTCGATCTCGGACCCGACCCCGGCGGCGGCACGGTGTGCTCGGCCACTTCCGCCAACCTGCCATTTTTGCAGGGCAAGTGGCCGCCCGGCACCAATTGGGACAACGACCCCGCTGTCCGCGCCACCTTCGGCATTTACAAAAGCCCCCTGATCTACCGCCGTGAAAATTATTGAAAATGTCGTTTCCGCGCAAATTTGGGGGCCGGCAGCATCGCCTTGCTTGCGTCAGCAGCTACCAAAATCAGAGCAAATGCTCCGGCTCGTGTATCCTCGCGCCCATGTTTGAAATCTTGATCAATACTGTCATACCCAGTTCACCGGAGCTGGCCTGACCATGCGCTGGCCCTGGCAACGCAAAGGCTCAGGCGAGCAACTGGTGGTCTCCTGGTCGGGCCAGACCCTGGCCTATGTGCTGGCGCGCGCTCGCGCTGACGGGACGCATGAGCTGCTCAGCTTCGGCGTCGAGCGCCAGGGCGCCCAGGGTCTGAACGACTTGGTGCACCGGCTGCAGGCTTTGGGGCTCAAAGGCCATGAAGCCCGCGTCATGCTGCGCCCCGAGCAATACCAACTGTTGCAGATTGACACGCCGGCGGTGGCGTCGGAGGAATTGCGTTCGGCTGCCCGTTATCAAATTCGGGAGATGTTGCAGACCCATGTGGATGACGTCACGCTCGATGTGCTGCGGGTCGGCGATGGGCAGCAAAAAGGGGCCGGGCATCTGTTTGTGGTGGTCGTTACCAATGCGCTGGTGCGTGGCGTTCTTGAGCTGGGGGGCGCCATGCAGTGGACGGTGCCGGTGATCGACATTCAGGAAACCGCGCAACGCAACCTGCAGAGCGCCCTGGCCGCGCGCGAGGGCCGCTCCGAGCGTGCCAACGCCGCTTTGGTGTTGGTGCAGGGGCAGCAGGCGCTGCTGACCATCAGTGCCAATGAGGAGTTGTTTTATACGCGGCACTTTGAGCTGCCGGAATCCTTTTTGACGCTCGACTGGGGGCAGGGCAGCGATACTGCGGCTAGATTGAACAGCGACTTTACCCCGCTCAATGACTACGTGCCCGACTACAGCGTGGACGGCGTTTCCTATGGCACTGATTACTCGGACACGCGCGCGCTCAGTTCCGCCGCACTGGCCGGTGCGTCCGGCGAGGACGAAGGTTCGCAGCGCTTTCTGGTCGAGGTGCAGCGCTCGCTTGATGTGTGGGACCGCTCCTGGTCGAGCCTGCCGCTCGACCGGGTGCGGGTTTTCGCCGACGAGCGCAGTGGGGAATTGTCAAAATGGCTGGCGCTGCAACTGGGGCAGAAGGTGGTGCCGATGGATGTCAACGCCTTGTTTCCAGGGTTCGAGGGCGGGGTCGCTGCAGACCGGGCGCTGTGCCTGCCCTTGCTCGGGGTTTTGCTGCGCAGCGAAAGCCGCAAGCTCTGAATCCGGCAGGCGCTGATTTCATAATACGATTACCCGCACACCGTTCGCCACCATGCCTCAGCAAATCAACCTCTGCACCCCGATTCTGTTAACGCAAAAGCGTTACTTTTCGGCCCAAACCATGGTGCAGGCCCTGGCGATCTTTGGGGTCTTGGGCGGTGGCCTGTGCGCCTATTGGGTCTGGAGCCTCAATCGCGCCAGTGAGGGTTTCCAGCAGACCCTGGCAACGCAGGCGCGCGAGCTTGATAGCTTGAAAGCGGCCTTGGCGCAGAGCCAGGCCGGCGTCGGCCCGGTCGAGCTTGGCCTGACGCAAGAGTTGCAGGGCCGCAAGACCGAATTGCTGCAACGCGAAAAACTGCTGCAGGAATTGCAGCGCGGCTTGTTCCCGCCCGGTTGGGGCCATTCGGACCGGCTGCAACTGTTGGCCCGCAGTATTCCGCCGCGCGTGTGGCTGACCGAGGTGAAGGCCGATGAGGCCCGGCTGGAGGTCAGTGGCTTTACCCTGGAGCCGGCAGAACTCAACGCGTGGGTCAGCCAACTGGCGGCCAGCCCGCTGTTAAAGGGGCAAGCCTTGGCCTCCGTCAAGGTGGAGAGCGTCAGCGCCGCCATGGTGAAAACCGCGCCGCGTCCGATCTGGTCCTTCAGCCTGCTCAGCGCCGTGGGCAAGCCGGCGACCGTGCTCGGGGGCGCGCCATGAAGGGCGGCTGGAACAGCGCGTGGCAACAGCAGGCGGCGCGCATCAATGCCTTGACGCTGCGCGAGCGCGTGTTCCTGTTTTTATCGCTCATGGCCGGCTTCGTGGCACTGGCCGATGTGGTCTGGCTGTCGCCGGCGCAGGTGGCGCATAAACAGTTGACCCAGCGTTTCGAGAAACAAAACGCCGAGTTGCAGCGCGCCCGTGAGGCCTTGAAGTCGGTTGCCAAGCCGGTCGATACCAGCGGGGCCGTGCGCGCCGAACTGGCCGCTGTCACGAGCCGTCTGGATGCGGTGAATCTGGCCATTGGGGGCGTGTTGCCGATGGCAACCGAGGGCGCGCCGCTGGCGCAGGCGATGGTGCATTTATTGCGCCGCCATGAAGGCTTGACACTGCTGCGCACCGCCGCCCTCGCCCCCGAGGCGGCGGCCAGCCCGGCTGCACCGGCAGTCGCTTCCGGCGCCGCCGCGCCGCCGCCCGGACTCACGCGCCAGGGCGTCGCCTTGACTGTGGCCGGGCCTTACCCCGAGTTGATCCGTTACCTGCAGGCGCTGGAGCAAGCACTGCCGCAGGCGCGCTGGGGCGTGATGACGCTCAAAAGCGATAAACAGCCGGCGGAGCTGACGCTGCAATTGTTTTTGGTCGGGCTGCAACCATGATGCGGCGCGGCAACTCAGTATCGGCCAGAGCGCTGGCGCTGGCCTGGCTGATCGCCGGCGCGCTCGCTCTGGCGGCTGGCCGGGCCGAGGCGCAGGGCCTGCGCGACCCCACGCTGGCGCCGCCCGAGGCCGGCTTGGCCAGCCCCTCGGCGGCTGAGAAATCGGCTCTGATCGAGCCCGGCGCCAGCGCCATCATCGTGCGCGAGGGCCGCCCCTACCTGGTGCTGGGGACCCGTCTTTACGCGCCGGGGCAACAACTGGGCCAGGCCCGCATTGAGCGTATCAGCGAGACCGAAGTCTGGCTGCGCGAAGCCGGCGTGCTGCGCAAGGTGCCACAGTTCCCTGGCATCGAGCGCCGTGCGCTGACCCCAGTCACGGCGCCAGCCTGCATCGACGGTGGCGCCCAGGGCGTCCCGGTGACCAAGGCAGCCAGAGTTTCAAAAGCAGCCAGTTCCTCCAAGACTGCGCCCCCGCTCGCTCCTTGCGTTGGCGTTCAAGCGCGAGGCCTCACTCCATGACTCCAAAAGCCCCCACCATGATTGATTCTTTTCAAGCCACGCAGACAGGGCCCGCTGCCGGGGCGCGGTCATTCGCGCGTACGGGTTTGTGTGTGACGCTGGGCCTGGGCTTGCTCGCCGGCTGTGCCGCCGATCGGCCGCTGCGCACGCCCGATGTCAGCGCGGCGGTTCGCACCGCATTGGCGCCGGCTCCACCGGCCAAGCCGGTGCTGGTGCCGGCGCGCATCAGCGACGTGCTGGCAGAACCGGCACCGCCCGCCGTGCCCTTGCCACCCGAGCCCCGGCTGGACCTGTTGGTCAACAACGCCCAGGCGCGCGAGGTGTTCCTGGCGCTGGTGGCCGACACGCGCTACAGCATGCTGATGCACCCGGATGTGGCCGGCACGCTGTCGGTGACCCTGCGCGGCGTCACGGTGCTCGAAGCGCTGGAAGCGATTCGCGATGTCTATGGCTATGACTTCAAAATCGATGGCCGGCGCATCACCATTTATGCCCCCACGCTGCAGACCCGCATTTTCACCATCAATTACCCGCATTCCCAGCGGGTTGGCAACAGTGAATTGCGCATCTCGTCGGGCGCCGGTTTGCAGGGCGCGACGTCCGCCAGCAGCTCGGGTGCCGGCACGCCGGCCTCGGGCAGCGGCCAGCCGTCCGATGGCAGCCGCGTCTCGACCAGTTCCAAGAGCGATTTCTGGGCCGAGTTGGCGGCTGCCATGCGCGCTCTGATTGGCACAGGTGAGGGCCGCAGTGTCATTAGCAGCCCGCAGGCGGGCATCATGGCGGTGCGCGCCCTGCCGGGCGAGTTGCGCGAGGTCGATAAATTTATCAAGGCGGCGCAGATTGCCGTCGAGCGCCAGGTCATGCTGGAGGCGAAAATCGTTGAAGTCGAGTTGCGTGACGGTTTTCAGAGCGGCATCGATTGGTCGGCGCTGAGA
>JAKFXU010000200.1 GCA_021731215.1 Rhodoferax sp. | reverse complement strand
GCCAGGGCGGCTCAATCGGGCACGTAGCGCTGTCACCCAAAAGGTGAACTCGTGCGTGGGTACAGAAGTGAGTGTTCATGCGGCCTTGCAAGCGGAAATGAGCGGTCAACTGCGGTTTCTAGGTTCATAGACCTCGCGCGACAACGCCAGGTCTTCGAAAGCAACCAGGCTGTCACGCAAGGCTTCGAACTGGCTCGGTGTTTTGATGCCACAGAGCAATTCTTGCCGGATCGGCCCGATCACCACGGCGCGACCATCACGCACAAGTTCTGCCAGCGCATTGACGGTTGCCTGCTGCTCAGGTGCCATGGGCGTGCTTTTGGGCCGCCGCAACGCCAGCGACCAGACCGATGTATCGACCAGGACTTTCATAGCTCAGCCAATGGCGAGCGGCCCACACCCCGCTGCACTTTGGCATCGAATTCATCCTCGAAATCCACGCTGCCAAATAAATCCAGCAGCTTGAGCTGCTTGCGCCGCTGTACGTATTCCAGCAGCGCCTGCGTCACCACGTCTTTTTTTGTGCGCTGCCCACCGAGTTGGCGCGCTTCTTCAATCAAAGCATCATCTAAAGCCAAGTTGGTAGCCATGTGTGAATTCCTACACAGTTATGAGTGCAAGTATAGACTGAGTTCTCGCCCTGTAACAAGCACAAGGACTGGCCCCAATTACCCCTCCGATAACTTCCCCTGCACCAGCCGCAACTGCCGCGCACAGCGCCCCGCCAATGTTTCGTCGTGCGTCACGACGATAAAGGCGGTGCCCTGCGTTTTGGCCAACTCCAGCATCAGTTCAAACACGCCATTGGCGCTGCTGCGGTCGAGGTTGCCAGTGGGCTCATCGGCCAGCACGCAGGCCGGTTGCGTCACCAGGGCGCGGGCGATGGCGACGCGCTGGCGCTCGCCGCCGGAGAGCTCGGCCGGGCGATGCTGCAGCCGGTCTTGCAACCCGACGCTGGCCAGCATTTTGCTGGCGATTTGCGCGGCATCGGCGGGCGCCATGCGCCGGATCCACAGGGGCATGGCGACGTTGTCAAGCGCGCTGAATTCGGGCAGCAGGTGATGAAACTGGTAGACAAAACCGAGGTACTGGTTGCGCAGCCGGCCCTGGGCGGCGGCACTCTGGTGCGCCAGGTCCTGGCCTTTGAGCCAGACCTCGCCACTGGTCGGCGCCTCCAGCCCGCCCATGACATGCAGCAAGGTGCTTTTGCCGGAACCCGAGGCCCCCACAATCGCCAGCGTTTCACCGGCGCGCACGTCCAGGTCAACGCCTTGCAGCACGGTGACATCGAGGCGGCCTTCGGTGAAGCGCTTGGTCAGGGCGCGGGCGCTTAGGACAATATCATCGGCGCCGGGCCGCCCCACCGAAATAGAGACCCCCGAGGGGCTGGAGCCCGCGGCTCCAAGCCTGCTTGAGCAGGCTTGGACGGGCGACAGAGGCGAAGCGTCTCGCGAGCCGCGGCCTGCAAGGCCTCGCGCAGTACACGCAGTGACAAGCGTGGGGGCAACAATATCACTCATAGCGCAGTGCCTCCGCCGGGTTGACCTGGCTGGCGCGCCAACTGGGGTAGAGCGTGGCCAGAAAGGCCAGCACCAGCGAGATGAGGGCAACCGGCACGATATCGGACTGTTGCGGGTCGCTCGGCATGCGGCTGATCAGGTAGATGTCCTGGGGCAAAAAGCTGGCGCCCAACAGGCGCTCCAGCGCCGGCACCAGCACGTCGATGTTGAACGCCACCCCCAGCCCCAGCGCCAGCCCGGCGCAGGTGCCGATGATGCCCACCATGGCGCCCTGCACCACGAAAATACCCATGATGCTGTGCGGGCTGGCGCCCAGGGTGCGCAGGATGGCGATGTCGGCGCGCTTGTCGGTCACCGTCATCACCAGCGTGGACACCAGGTTGAAGGCCGCCACCGCCACGATCAGGGTCAGGATGATGAACATCATGCGTTTTTCCATCTGCACGGCGGCAAACCAGGTGCGGTTTTGGCGCGTCCAGTCGCGTATCAGCAAATCGCCGCTCAGGCTGGCCGCCAGTTGCGCCGCCACCGCTCGGGCCTGGTGCAGGTCGCTCAGGCGCACGCGCACCCCGGTCGGGCCTTCCAGCCGAAAAATCTTGGCCGCATCGTCCAAGTGCATCAGCACCAAGGCCGAGTCGTACTCGTAATGGCCCGAGTCAAAGGTGCCGACCACCGTCATCTGTTTCAGGCGCGGCACCACCCCGGCCGGCGTCACCTGGCCGCTGGGCGCCACCAGCGTGACCCGGTCGCCCTGGCGCACACCCAGACTGCGCGCCAGCTCGCCGCCCAGCACCACGCCAAAGTCGCCCGCAACCAGGTGTGCCAGCGCGCTGTTTTTGAGCTCGATGGCGAGGTCGGTGACGTCGGGCTCGCGCGCCGGGTCAATGCCGCGCACGATCGTGCCTTTCATGTCTTCGCCCCGCGCCAGCAAGGCCTGGGTGGCGATGAAAGGCGCCGCACCGATGACCTGGGGATGGGCCTTGACTTCGGCCAAGGTGCGCGCCACATCAGGCAGGGCAGCACCGTGAGGCGCGAAAATTTCGATGTGCGACACCACGCCCAGCATGCGGTCGCGCACCTCTTTCTGAAAGCCGTTCATCACGCTCAGCACGATGATGAGGGCCGCCACACCGAGCGCAATGCCCAGCATCGACACGCCCGAGATGAAGGAGATGAAGCCGTTGCGCCGGGTGGCACGACCGGCCCGCGTGTAGCGCCAGCCAAGAATGAGTTCGTAGGGGAGTTGCATTGACCGACCGGGTTTTTAAACAGGTGCCATTGTGGCATTGCCTAGCCTGGCGGAGCCTTCCCGCTCGCCTTGCCCTGCGGCATCAGTGCGCAACAATGGGCCAAACTTTATTTGCCAAAAACTCTGCAGGTGTGCAGATGATGATGCCACGGTAAGAATGCACCCAGAACATTGGCAGACGGCACCCAGCCAGCATCACCGGAGTTCATGGACCAAACGGGTAATCCCGGACAATCACCCCATGCACCTATTGATCCCGTTCGCGTTTTGCCGCTCCGAAGGCTGCGGCGCTGCCCTGCCAACACTGAAACTGCCCCATCTTGAAAAGCTGCTGGCCCGCCTGACGCCTGCGCCGCTGGACCAGGGCGACGAGTTCAGCCTGTCACCGCCGCACGAGCGCGCATTGGCGCGCGCGCTGGCGCTGCCGGTCGCCGACGGCCTGATTCCCTGGGCCGCCCGGCAGGCGCAGGCGCCCGCAGGGGCCTGGGCTTTCATCACGCCCTGCCACTGGCAGGTGGGCGCGCGGCACATCGCCATGAGCGGGGCTGAACTGCCGGACTTCTCCGCGCCACAGTCGCATGCCTTGTTGGCGGCGATGCAGCCTTTTTTTGCCGAAGACGGCATCACCCTGCAATTCGACCGCGCCAACCGCTGGCTCGCCTGCGGCGCCGCGTTTGACGGCCTGGCCAGCGCCGCGCTGGACCGCGTGGCCGGGCGTGACATCGCCGATTGGATGCCGCGTGGCGCCACCGCCGCCAAGCTGCAGCGCCTGCAAAGCGAGATGCAGATGCTGCTCTACACCCATCCGGTCAACGAGGCGCGCTCGGCGCGCGGCCTGCCAGCGGTCAATTCATTCTGGTTCAGTGGCACCGGAGCCCTGCCGGCAGCGCCACGGCAGCCGGCCAGCGGCCCCGCGCCGCTGCTGGTGACCAGCCTGCGCGCCGCCGCCTTGACGCAGGACTGGGCGGCCTGGGCGCAAGCCTGGCAGGCGCTGGATGCGACCGAATGCGCCGCGCTGCTGGCGGCGCTGGAGCAGGGTGAAATTGGCGCGCTCACCCTGTGCGGCGAACGCCATGCGCAAACCTTGAGCGCCCCGGCGCAACCCTACTGGAAACGATTGATGACTATGTTCAACCGCCAGCCAGCGTCCGAGCTGCTGGAGACCCTGTGAAAATAATGGCACGCGACATTCCGCCGCGCAGCGTCTGGACCCTGGAGCAGGCCGGCGTCCACCCGCTGCTGGCCCAGCTCTACGCGGCGCGCGGCGTGCAGAGCATGCAAGAGCTTGACGACGGCCTGGCGCGCCTGCTGCCCCCAAACGAGATGCGCGGCACCAGCGCGGCCGCCCGGCTGCTGGCGGACGCCATTGCGGCTGACAAAAAACTCTGCATCGTGGCCGACTACGACTGCGACGGCGCCACCGCCTGTGCCGTGGCGATGCGGGGCCTGCGCCTGCTCGGCGCCAAACACTTGCACTACATCGTGCCGGACCGCGTGGTCGATGGCTACGGCCTGACGCCGCCGATTTCGCAACGCGTGAAAGACAGCGGCGCCGACCTGCTGATCACGGTCGACAACGGCATCGCCAGCTTCGACGGCGTGGCGCGCGCGCGCGCCCTGGGGCTGCAAGTGCTGGTC
>JAKFXU010000146.1 GCA_021731215.1 Rhodoferax sp. | reverse complement strand
TGCCGCAGCCGCGCCAGCCGCAGACCGTGCACGGCAGGGGCAAGCACGTCATGTATGTGGACGACGATGAAGCGCTGGTGTTTCTGGTCGAACGCGCGCTCACACGCAAGGGTTTTGTCGTCAGCAGCTTCACCGACCCGCGGCTGGCGGTGGCTGCATTGCGCCAGCGCCCGCTGGCGTTCGACCTGTTGGTGACCGACTACAACATGCCGGGCTACTGCGGCATCGACCTGTTGCGCGAGGCGCGCTTGATCAGCCCCGCGCTGCCGGTGGCACTGGCCTCGGGCTACGTCACCCCCGAGATTGAGCAAAGCGCGCTCAGCGCTGGCGCGCGGACCCTGATCCACAAACCCAACGACGTCGATGAATTGTGTGAAACCTTGCAACGCATCATCGGATCCAGCGATGGACCCGGCTGAACTCACGCTGCTGTACGCCGACGCTGCCCTGCTGGTGTTCGACAAGCCGCCCGGCCTGCTGTCGGTGCCGGGACGCGGCGAGGACAAACAGGACTGCCTGAGCGCGCGGGCGCAAGCCCGGCACGCTGATGCCCTGGTGGTACACCGCCTGGACATGGCGACCTCGGGTTTGATGCTGCTGGCACGCGGCGCGGCGGCGCAACGCAGCTTGAGCCAGGCCTTTGCCAGCCGCAGTGTCAAAAAGCGCTACATTGCCGTCGTCGACGGGCAACTGGCGCCGCCGCCGCAAGCCTGGGGCGTGATTGAACTGCCGATCAGGGTCGACTGGCCGAACCGGCCACGCCGCGTGATTGACGCCGAGCACGGCCAGCCCAGCGTGACGCGCTGGCGCGCGCTGTCAGACCCTGCGCTGGCGGCCACGACCCGGGTCGAACTGGAACCGGTGACCGGGCGCTCGCACCAGTTGCGCGTGCACCTGCTGGCCTTGGGCCACCCGATCGTGGGCGACGCCTTGTACGCCAGCGCGCGCGTGCAGGCGATGGCCGAGCGGCTGCTGCTGCATGCATGCTCGCTTGAGTTCAATCACCCGCTGACGGCGCAGCCGATGCACTTTGCCAGTACCGTTCCGTTTTGAATTTGGACGACCTGATGGCCCAGTAAGATGCGGCTTAGCGCTTGCTCGCATACTGAAACGTTTTCCCCCTACTTTTTTCATATCAAGGAGATTCCCCATGAGCCGTGAAGTTGTTGTCGTCAGCGCTGTGCGCACCGCCATTGGGACCTATGGCGGCAGCCTGAAGGACACCCCCCCGACCGAGCTGGCCGCGCAAGTGGTGCGCGAGTCGCTGGCGCGCGCCCAGGTGGCGGGCGCCGACGTCGGCCACGTGGTATTTGGCCACGTGGTCAATACCGAGCCCAAAGACATGTACCTGTCGCGCGTGGCGGCCATCAACGGCGGCTGCGCCGAGGGCACGCCGGCCTTCAACGTCAACCGCCTGTGCGGCTCAGGCCTGCAGGCCATCATTTCAGCCAGCCAGTCGATCTTGCTGGGTGACACCGACATTGCTATTGGCGGCGGCGCCGAGAACATGAGCCGCGGCCCCTACGCCAGCCTGACGGCGCGCTGGGGCGCGCGCATGGGTGACACCAAAATGGTCGATATGGTGGTGGGCGCGCTGCACGACCCGTTCCACACCATCCACATGGGCGTGACGGCTGAAAACATCGCGGCCAAATGGGGCATCAGCCGCGAACAGCAGGACGCGATTGCGGTCGAAAGCCACAACCGCGCCCAGCGCGCGACCGAAGCCGGTTATTTCAGCTCCCAGATCATGCCGGTCATGCTCAAGAGTAAAAAGGGCGAGGTAGCCTTTGCCACCGACGAGCACTTTCGTCCCAACTGCACCCTGACCGACATGGCCAAGCTCAAGCCTGCATTTCTGAAGGAAAACGGCACCGTCACCGCCGGCAATGCCTCGGGCATCAACGACGCCGCCGCCGCCGTGCTGCTGATGGAAGCCGGTACCGCCAAGGCGCGCGGCTTGCAACCGCTGGCCCGTCTGGTGGCCTACGCCCACGCCGGCGTCGACCCCAAGTACATGGGTATTGGCCCGGTGCCGGCGACGCAACTGGCGCTGAAGAAGGCCGGCCTGACGGTGCAGGACCTCGACGTGATCGAGGCCAACGAAGCCTTTGCCGCGCAGGCCTGTGCCGTCACGCGCGATCTGGGCCTGGACCCGGCCAAGGTCAACCCCAATGGCTCCGGCATTTCGCTGGGCCACCCGATTGGCGCAACAGGTACGCTGATCACGGTCAAGGCGCTGTATGAGCTGGAGCGTATGGGTGGCCGCTATGCCCTGGTCACCATGTGCATCGGTGGCGGTCAGGGTATTGCCGCCATTTTCGAACGCGTGTCCTGATCTCGACAATGCCAGCCGGAGCCGGGCCGTGACCGTCCCCAAACACTGGAGTCTGGGCGCCAAGCTGGCGCTGGTGGGTGCGCCCTTCCTGCTGCTGGCGCTGCTCTCAAGCGCTGCCACGCTGTGGGTGTCATGGCAACTCGACGGTGGCGCGGCGGCGGTCAATGAAGCCGGCCGCATGCGCATGCAGTCCTACCGCATGGCCCTGGCCGTTGGCACCGGGGAAACCAGTGCACTAGGCGAGAAGGTCAAGGAATTTGACCGGAGTTTGGCCCTGCTGCGCAGTGGCGACCCCGAGCGCCCGCTGTTTGTCCCCTGGGACGACAGCGTGCGCGAGCGCTTCGCGACCGTCGAGCAGGACTGGAGCAACTTCCGCTCCCGCTGGATTGATGCCAAGCCGACCGTCCTGCATGACTTGCGCTCCGAGACGGTCGCCTTCGCCACCCACATCGACGCCCTGGTCACGGCCATTGAGTCCCACATGGCACACTGGACCGCCATCCTGCACTTGCTGCAGGTGACGATGCTGGCGATGGGCGTATTGGGCACGGCGGTGTTGCTGTTCACCGGCTATCTTTTTGTGCTGGAGCCGGTCAGTCAGCTCAAACAGGCGATCGAAAAAATTCAGGCCGGTGATTTTGACGCCCGGGTTGAGCGCGTCACCAGTGACGAGTTCGGCACGCTGGCTGACGGCTTCAACGGCATGGCAGAACACCTGCAGTCCATGTACCGTCATCTGGAACGCAGAGTGGCGGAAAAAACCGCTCAACTGCAGGAAAAACATGAGCGCCTGGAAAGCCTGTACGAGGTCACCGCCCTGGTCGCCAAGGCCACCTCGCTGGACGAGTTGGCGCAGGGCTTTGCCAAAAGCATTACCCGCATTGCCCGCGCCGATGGCGTCGCGGTGCGCTGGTCGGACCAGTCCAACCAGCGCTACCTGATGCTGGCCGCGCATGGCCTGCCCAACGCCATGGTCGATGCCGAGCTCTGTCTTGATAAGGGCGACTGTCATTGCGGCGCCACCTCGGATGCGCCAGGACTGCGCGTGATTCCGATCCAGGCGATGAGCCAAACGCCGCTGCAGCATTGCGCCAAGGCCGGCTTCGAGACCGTGGTCAACATCCCGGTGCGTCTGCATGAGCGCGCGATGGGCGAAGTCGATCTGTTTTTTTACGCCCGCGTCAACCCCTCGCCGGCGGAGCGTTCACTACTGGAAGCGCTCACCAGCCAACTGGCCAGCGCCATGGAGAACCTGCGCCTCAACGCGCTCGAACGGGAAGCCGCCGTGGCGCAAGAGCGCCACTTGCTGGCACGCGAACTGCACGACTCGATCGCCCAATCGCTGGCGTTTCTTAAAATTCAAGTGCAACTGATGCGCGCTGCGGTGCAGTCGGGCAACCCAGTCGAAATAAAACTGGTGCTGGAAGAAATTGACGCCGGCGTACGCGAGAGCTATGGCGATGTGCGCGAGTTGCTGCTGCACTTTCGCACCCGCACCAACAGCGAAGACATCGAGCCCGCGCTGGCCACCACGCTGCGAAAATTTGAACACCAAAGTGGTATGAAAGCGTCCCTGGCGATGCAGGGGCAAGGCATGCCGCTGTCGCCCGATCTGCAAATACAGGTGCTGCATATTGTTCAGGAAGCCTTGTCCAATGTGCGCAAACACGCCCGCGCCTCGCAAGTCTGGCTCGATGTGCAGCAGCAACCCGCGTGGCGCTTCGAGGTGCGTGACGATGGCGTCGGTTTTGTGCCGAACAACGACCAGCTCGACGAAACCCATGTCGGTCTGCGCATCATGGCAGAGCGCGCCCAGCGCATTGGCGCCGAACTCGAAGTGATCTCCACCCCGGGTCAGGGCAGCTCCATCATTCTCACTTTGCCACCATCCGCCCACCCCATGCCCATGATCCCGATGCTCAGACCGGACGCCAACACGGTCGTGCCCGGTGCCCTGTCATGACGCCGCCCGCGCTGTCGCCAATTCGAATTCTGGTGGTGGATGACCACACCCTGTTTCGGCGCGGTTTGACGGCGCTGCTGGCGCGCGACGCGCGCTTGCAGGTCTGTCT
>JAKFXU010000368.1 GCA_021731215.1 Rhodoferax sp. | reverse complement strand
AGGTGGACGCGTGCGGGTCGCTTTGCAGCCACTGGCTGGAAGCGATGGTCTTGCCGCAACCGGACAACCCATGCGTAATAAGCAGCCGCGCGGCCGGCGGCGCCACCAGGCGCTCGGCCAGCGCGACATAGGCCAGCGCCTCGCGCTCGTCGCCTTCGGTCTGGCCGGCGCGAAGCGCGGCCACCTTGGCCCGCACCAGGGCCCGGTACACCGCGTAAAAGCGCAGCAGCGGTGCCGCCTCGTAGTCGCCGCTGCGGCTCCACATCTCATCGACAAACCAGTCGGCCAGCCCGGCTTGCTGGTGCGCCAGCAGATCGACGTAGGTGAACGCGATTTCACTGGCGACGTCAATCCAGCGCAGCTCTTCGTTGAACTCGATGCAGTCGAACATCCGCACGCGTTGCTCGATCAACACCAGATTGGCCAGATGCAGATCGCCGTGGCATTCACGCACCCGGCCAGCGCGCTGGCGCGCCTCCATCAGCGGGGCAAGGTGCTTGAATTGCGCCTCGGTCCAGACCCGCAAGGCCGCCAGCCGGGCCGCCACGCCGGCGCCGCTCAAGCGCCGCAGATCATCGAAGTTGGCCAGCGCCGGTGCCAGCACCTGCGCCGGCGCGCCAAAGCGCGACGCCGGCGGCGCGATCGCCGCCGCCGCGTGAAAAGCCTGCAAGCTGTCGGCCAGATCGGACAAATGCTGGGGTCTCAACTCACCGCGGGCACAGACCCGGTCCAGCCGCCCGGCTTCATCGAAGCGGCGCATCTTGACCGCGTATTCGATCGCCGCGCCGGGGCCGTCCCAGCGCGGCTGCTGCGGCGTATTGAAAATGGACAGCACGTCGAGGTACAGGTCGGGCGCAAAGCGGCGGTTCAGGCGCAGCTCTTCCAGGCAGCAGCGCTGGCGTTGCGCCAGCGTGCTGAAGTCCAGAAAAGCCAGCTTCAGCGGCTTCTTGATCTTGTAGGCGAAGTCCCCCGCCAGCAGCACCCAGGAGATATGGGTCTGCACCAGTTCCACCTGCGCCACCGCATGCGGATAACGCCGCGGCGCCAGCAGGGCCTGGATCAGCGGCGGCAGGTCCGGGTCCACGGGCACGGTGCGGCTGGCACGTTAAACCTTTGAGAAGTCGGGCTTGCGCTTTTCCATGAAGGCCGTGAAAGCCTCGCGCGCCGCCGGTTCATGCAACATGCGGCCAAAGCTGGCACCCTCTTCCCCGATGCGCTCGGCCACCAGGCTGGCCTGGCCCTTTTTCATCAGGCGCTTGGTCTCGATCAGCGCGCTGATCGGCTTGGCCGCGAGCTTTTGCGCCTGGCGTTGCGCCAGCGCCGCGGCCTCGGCCGGCGGCACAATGCGGCTGATCAGCCCCATCTCCAGCGCCGCTTCGGCCATGAAGGGCTCGCCCAGCAACAGCGCCTCGGCGGCGCGGCCGTAGCCCATCAACTGCGGCGCCAGATAGCTCGATGCCGCTTCCGGACACAGCCCGAGGTTGACGAAGGGCATGGAAAATGCCGCGTTGTCCCCAGCATAGACCAGATCGCAATGAAACAGCAGCGTGGTGCCAATGCCGACTGCCGGTCCGCAGACCGCGGCCAACAGCGGCTTGGGGAAGGTGCTGATGCCACGCATGAAGCGAAACACCGGCGCGTCCGGGGTTGAAGGCGGGGCCGTCAAAAAATCGCCAATGTCATTGCCGGCGCTGAAAATGGTCTCGTGACCCTGGAGCACAACGGCGCGCACGTCGTCATCGGCCTGGGCCTGCGCCAGTGCGTCGGCCATCGCCGCATACATGGCGCTGGTGATGGAATTTTTCTTTTCCACCCGGTTCAGGGTGATGGTCATGACACCGGCGCTGGTGTCGATCAATATCTCGTTCATGCAGTTTCCTCAAGTTAGTCGGTCAGTGCTTCACGCACGAAATCGAGTCGGTCCTGGCCCCAGAACATCTGGTCATCGACAAAAAAGGTGGGGGCGCCAAAGACGCCACGCTGCACCGCCGCCGCGGTCGCAGCCTTCAGTTCGTCCTTGACCGCCGGTTCGCTGCTCAGCGCCAACAGGTCCTGCGCATCAAAGCCGGATTTGACCAGCAGCTCAGCCACCACGCTCGGATCGTTCAGGTTCTGCGCGTCCACCCAGATGGCGCGAAACATGGCGCCACAATACTCCTCAAAGCGCGCGTCCTGACGCTGCTGCAGGCCGACCGCGATGCGCATCAGGGTCAGCGTATTGATCGGGAAATTCGGATTCATGCGCAGCGGCACGCCGTAACGCCGCGCAAAACGGGCCAGGTCGACAAACAGGTAGCTGCCTTTGAGCGGCACGCTGATCGGCGCGCGGTTGCCGCTGGCCTGAAACACGCCCCCCCAGCAAGATCGGTTTCCACACCAGTTGGGCCCCGGTCTGCGAGCACAGTGGCGGCAATTGGGTCCAGGCCAGGTAGGCCGCCGGGCTGCCGAAGTCGAAATAGAAATCCACTGTTTTTGTCATCAGAACGTCTCCAGCCAGGGTGGTCGGTCAAGTTTACGCCTGGTGGCTTCAGACGCGCTCGAAAATACCGGCCGCGCCCTGCCCCATGCCGACGCACATGGAAACCATGCTGTACCTGAGCTGGTTGCGATGCAGCGCATGGATGGCGGTGGCGGCGCGAATGGCGCCGGTGGCGCCGAGCGGATGACCGAGCGCAATGGCGCCACCCATCGGATTGACCTTGGCCGGGTCCAGTCCGAGCGTGTTGATGACGGCCAGCGACTGCGCCGCAAACGCCTCGTTCAGTTCAATCCAGTCAATGTCGTCCTGCTGCAGGCCGGCGTAGCGCAGCGCCGCCGGAATGGCCTCGATCGGGCCAATGCCCATGATGTGCGGTGGCACGCCCTTGGCGGCGAAACTGACGAAGCGCGCCAGCGGCTTGAGACCGAATTGCTGCACTGCTTTCTCGCTCGCCAGAATCAGGGCGCCGGCACCGTCCGAGGTCTGCGAGCTGTTGCCCGCTGTCACCGAGCCGCGCGCCGCAAACACGGTTTTAAGCTTGGCCAGGCCCTCGGCGGAGGTGTCGGCACGCGCGCCTTCGTCCAGACTGACCAGGCGCCTTGTTTCGATCACCGCACCGGTGGCGAGATCGGGCGCGCGGTCGATCACTTGCACCGGCGTGATCTCGGCGGTGAACTGTCCCGCCGCCTGCGCGGCCAGCGCGCGTTTGTGCGACTCGACGGCAAACGCGTCCTGCGCCTCGCGGCTGACTTTCCACTGCGTCGCCACCTTCTCGGCCGTCAAGCCCATGCCGTAGGCAATGCCGATGTTCTCGTCGTGGTCGAACATGGCCGGCGACAGCGAGGGCGAGTTGCCCATCATCGGCACCATGCTCATGCTCTCCACGCCGGCGGCGATCATCACATCGGCTTCGCCGACGCGGATGCGGTCGGCCGCCATTTGCACCGCGCTCAAACCCGAGGCGCAAAAGCGATTGACGGTGATGCCGCCGACGCTGTTGGGCAGCCCCGCCAGCACGGCGCCGATGCGCGCGATGTTGAGGCCCTGCTGGCCTTCCGGAATGGCGCAGCCGCAGATCAGGTCTTCGATCATTTTCGGATCGAGCGAAGGCACTTGCGCCAGCGCCGCCTGCAAGGCCTTGACCAGCAGCTCGTCCGGGCGCGTGTTGCGGAAAAAACCCCGGTGCGAACGCCCGATGGGGGTGCGCGTGGCGGCAACGATATAGGCTTCTTGAATTTGTTTCATTTTCGACTTTCAGATCAATTCTTTAACTGAGCTTTGTTCGTGATTGAGAAAGCGTAGCGAGCGGTCGTCAGGCTAGGCGGACGGAGCGCAGGAACCGGAACGTACTCCCTGTACGTGAGGATTCCGAGCACCGCCCAACGACGCATGGCGAGCGCGCAGTAGCTTTATCAATTACGAACCGGTTTACCCGTTGACATCATGCCCATGATGCGTTCCTGCGTTTTGGGATGCACCAGCAATTCGCAGAACGCCTTGCGTTCCAGCGTCATCAGATACTCCTCGCTGACCAGGCTGCCGGCATCGACATCGCCGCCACAGACCACGTTGGCAATCAGGCCGGCAATGTGAAAGTCGTGCGCGCTGATGAAACCGCCATCGCGCATATTGACCAGCGAGCCCTTGATGGTGGCCACACCGCTGCGCCCCGCCACCGCGAACTGGCGCCGGTGCGGCGCACGGTAGCCGCTGGCGGCCATGGCCCTGGCTTCGTTAATGGCGACGAACAGCAGCTCGTCCTTGTGCGGCACGATCACGTCGCTCTCCAGCAGGTAGCCGAGCTTGCGCGACTCCAGCGCGCTGGTGCCCACCTTGGCCATCGCCGCCGCGGTGAAACCCTCGGTCAGGAAGGGCAGCAAATCCCGTCCGGTGGAAGCTGCCGCATTCTCGGCGGCGCGCCGGGCGATATAGGTCAGGCCACCGGCAC
>JAKFXU010000367.1 GCA_021731215.1 Rhodoferax sp. | reverse complement strand
TACGCCTGTGAATCGGTCAAGACGTATTCAAGACAACATCAGGGCACCTTGAGATCCTTGGCAATGCGCTCAAGCAACATTTCAGTCGACCCGTCCACCAGTCCTGCAATTTGCGCAGCAGCCAGATGGCGAACAAATGGATAGTTCTCGCCCAGTCCTTCCGCGCCCATGGCATGCATCAGTGCAGCGATGTGTTTTTGCGCCATGCGGGTGGCAAACACCTTGGCCTTGGCAGCGGCGCTTTGCGCCTGCTGCCCGGCGTCGATCATGGCGCAGGCCTGGCGCACCATCAAGCGTGCGGCCTCCAGGTCTATCGCCGCGTCGGCCAGTTGCCAGCGCCAGCCCTGATGCCCCAGCAAGGATTTGCCGAAGGTTTGTCGTTGGTTGCCGAAGGCCGAAGCCACACGCAGCGCTTCCCCGACCATGCCGCAGCACATCGCCGCCACATAGGTGCGCGCCCCGTTGATCGCACCCAGAATATCCTTGAACGCTTCACCGGGCGGCGACAGCATCTCTTCTTCGGTGCAGCGATAGCCCGCGAGTCGAAACCCGCCCGCATCAATGGTCGAGATCGGACCCTTTTCAGCAGCGGGCAGGCGCTGAAACCCGGGTCTCTGTGCCTCCACCACAAAGGCGGCAATGCCGGCAGCGCCTGCCCCTGCGTGGGTCTGCGCGTAGACCACGATCACCTCCGCATGAACCGCATTGGTGATCCAGGACTTAACACCGTCGAGTTGCCAGCCGCCCGGCACGGCCATCGCCTGCGTTTGAATGGCGGAAAAATCCGACCCAGCACCCGGCTCCGTCAAGGCCGTGCACGCGCTGTGCCGCCCCAATACCAGCGCGGGAATCAGTCGCCGCGCCAAGCCAGGACTGGCCAGCCTGGCCAGTTGCTCGGCCACGTTGTGGGTGTTGATCAAGGCCATAGCCACACCGAAATCCGCAGCAGCGAGAATCTCGGCCGCCTGCGCTTTGCAACTGAACGACAGCCCGCGCCCGCCATGGGCCACGGGGACTTGCAAACCGAGCAGCCCGACATCGGCAGCCAGCGGCAGCAGCTCGGTGCCGGTCAGCCGCTCGCGGGCCCAACGGGCAGCGCCAGGCGCCACATGCTGCGTTGCAAGCTCGCCGGTTTGCGCCAGCAAGCTGAGTTCATCGGTGTTGAGCGCCATCACTTTTTCCCGAAGACCTTTGACTTGACCCGCAGGAACAGACTGCGTGCCACCGGAACCAATCCGCGTGGCAGGAAAATCGTGGCGACGACGAGAATGAATCCGTACGTGACAAGGCGGTAACTGTCGGCGATGCGCAAGTACTCCGGCAAGAAAACCACGGCAAAGGCGCCGATCACCGGACCGGTCAAGGTGCCGCTGCCACCCAGAATCACCGCCAGGATGGCGTTGAGCGACTGATCCACGCCAAAAGGTTCGGGGTTCAGAAACCCGATGTAGTGCGCGTACAAGGCCCCAGCCAGTCCCGCCAGACCGGCACTGACCACAAACGCAAACAGTTTGTAGCGCCAGGTGCTCACGCCAATCGCATCCGCCAGATTTTCGTTTTGCCGAATGGCGAGCAGCACGCGGCCGACGCGGGAATGCAGGATGGAAGCGCAGAGACCGGTTGCCAGAGAGGCCATCAACAAAACCAGACTGTAGAAGTTGGCGTTGCTGCGACCTTCAAAATTGAACACCCAGCCAAACACGGAAAACTCGGCCGGGCGCGGCACGCCGGAGATGCCCGCCTCGCCGCCCGTCAATGAACTGTAGGTCAGCAACACGGTGAAGATGACCATGTTGTAGGCCAGCGTCACAATGGCAAAGTAATGCCCTTTGACCCGCAAGCTCGGATAGCCCACCAAAATGGAAACCAGCCCCGTGAAGAGCGGCGCCATCCACAAGGTCATCCACACCGACCAGCCCAGATTGACCGTGAGCAGGGTCGAGAAATAAGCCCCGATCCCCATGAAACCGGCCTGCGCAATCGACACATAGCCGACGAAGCCCTGAATCAGGTTTTGACCCTGGGCCAGGATGACCCAGATCAGCGCGAGAACGATCAGGTGCATGAAGTAAGGAACCTTGAGCACACTGGGCACAGCCAGTGCGGCAACCGCCAAGACGGCGATGGCACTGATTCGCAGAATATTTTTGTTCATCGTTTGCCCAGCAGGCCTTCTGGCCGAAACAACAACACGACAATCATGACCAGGAAGGCGATCACATCCTTGTAGGCAGACGAGATAAATCCGGCCGCCATTGCCTCACTCACCCCCAAAGTCAGACCGCCCACAATGGCGCCCGGGATCGAACCCAGTCCGCCCAGAATCAACACGGCGAAGCCCTTGACGGCCAGGCCTTCTCCCACGCCCGGCGCAATGGCCAGCAAAGCACCAATCAGCGCGCCCGCCGAAACGCCGAGGGCCGATGAAATGGAAAACACCACCAGCGACACCATACTGACATTGACGCCCATCAGCACCGCCGCCTGACGGTTCTGAGCTACTGCCCGAATCGACTTGCCGGTCTTGGTGCGGCTGATCAGCAGGGCAATCACGCCCACCAGCACGAAGGCCGTCAAGATCACCAGCACGCGCAGTTCGGCAATTGCAATGCCAGCGATGTTGTAGACACCGCGGTACGGCGTCTGAATGACGACCTGATCGGCACCAAACATCAGCAGGTTCAGTCCTTCAATCATCATGGTCAGCCCCAGCGCGATGATGAAGGCATTGATGTGCGGCGCGTCCCGCACCGGGCGGTAGGCGAGTCGCTCGATCAGCAGCCCCACCACCGCGCCGCCCACCATGGCCAATGCCATGGCCGGGAAAAATGACAGCCCAAAACGCTCACCAAACACGAAGGTGAGGTAGCCGCCAAACATGGCCACTGAGCCATGGGCAAAATGGGCGATCCCCAGGATACCGAACACGACGGTCAAGCCGAGGGCGATCAGTACATAGACCGCCCCAATGGCCATGCCATTCAGCGCCTGTTGAAATATTTCAATCATCATGAAACCGTGTGTTCAGTCGGGGGACGTTGCCGGGCAACAAGATTTTGCGAGTGTTACTTGCGCAAACTGCGCAGGAAATCCGAATAAGTCTTGGTGTCCGAGGGCAAATCAGAAACATAAATCCACTTGCCTTTTTGCCACTGGAAAGCGCCATTCGAGGTGTAGGCCTGGCCATTGACGTCAAACATCGTGCCGGAGGTTGGCAGGTATTTCATCACCGCCTCTTTGGGCACCGTCAACTTGCGAATGGCGGCCAAGACCTTATTGGTGTCATCTGCACTGCCCGCGCTCTCAATGGCGTTCTTCAGAACATAGACCTGGTCATAAGCATAGGGGGAGCTGGGCGATGGCGCGACACCAAACTTCTTGGTGTAGTTGGCAACATAGGTCTTGGCGTTGGCGTCCAATGCTTCCACCGTCAGCTCGGTCGGCCGTAGGTCCCAGACACCTTCCATCTGTTCACTGGTGGCGACGCGCAGGAATTGCTCTTCGCTGCCGCTGGTGAAGCCATAGCGGGGCAACTTCATGCCAAGTTCAATGGCCTGACGGTACACAAACGCGGCCGGCTCCACATAACCGAGCACCAGCAAGGCATCGGGGTTGAGCGCGCGCACTTTGGTCAGCTGCGGCGTCATGTCGCGGTCCTTCAGCCCGAAGGTTTCCTTGGCCACAATCTTTCCGCCAGCCTTGAGCAGTTCACGCTCAAAGGCTTCGAGGTACTGGGCGTAGAAGGACACATCGAGTGAGCCGATCACCGCAATGGTTTTAGCGCCCCGCTTGGCCACAAAGGTTCCGGCGGCGGCACCCGTGAAGTCAGCCGGGGGGCGCGTACGAAACAGGTTGGGCGTGCCATTGGCGGTGATGGCTCGCTCGGCGGCGTTGCCCACCAGCATCACGGCGTTTTCTTTACCGATGAAAGACGCCACCGCGCTGGTAGAGCCAGAGCAGCAAAAGCCCAACAAATATTTTACATTGTCGCGGTCAATCAGCTTGCGCACGCTGTTGGTGGCTTCTGTGGGGTTCGCCTTGTCGTCGTTGCTGATCACCTTGATTTTGTAGGTATCAGACCCGACCTTGATGCCACCACGCGCATTGATTTCTTCGGCCGCCATCTGCACCGCATTCGATTGCGGCAGACCGTACACGGCGCCGGGTCCGGTCAAGGCGTCATTGACACCCAATACCAGCTCTTTCTCAGCCGCCATGGCGCCAACACTAAAGGCGCCGACGACCGCAGTCGCCATCAGTTTTTTCAATGTTTTCATCACTTTGTCTCCTGTTAATGAGTAACCCAAAACGTAACTACTCAGCCCCTTGGCCCGATCAGCGACAATTCACAGCGATGCAAACCAAATCAAGCCTGAGTCAGTTAAGCCATGCCGAAAAAGATCGGCTGATCTTGATGCTGCAGGAGCAGATCACGGT
>JAKFXU010000363.1 GCA_021731215.1 Rhodoferax sp. | reverse complement strand
TTCAATCCGACCCAACAAAGCAGTCCGTGGGCACGCTGCGCTTTGCCCACCCTACAACTGCGTTGTCACGCCTACCCAGACACGCCGCCAGCAGTCCACTCGGGCAAGTCCAACTGCGGTTTCTAGGATCAATGCGCGCCATTTGGCCGGGCACAATTTTGCCGGCGACGTGCATCCAGTCGATCAGAAAGCGCTCGGCCCGGCGCATCAGGGCAAAGGCGTTGCCAGCGTATTGACGGTTGTCCAGAAACTCGTCGCGGGTGGTGCCTTTGAAGCGGGCTACGCGCAGGTTAAATTGCGGAAATTCCGGGATAGCGTGATCATCTTTACAAAACAGGGCAATTGCAGCGCGGCTGATTTGCTCGCCTTGCACCAGCAGGCCCAAGCCACGCAGCAAACCCAGTGGGTCGCGGGTGCCGGGGTCTTCCATGCGGCCGCGTCGTATGGCCTCTTCGATGGTGACGACGAGCTCACGCTGATCCAGGGTGTCGATGCCGCAGCCGACGGCAGGCTGCATTTCCCAGCGGTCAGTGGCATGCATGGATTCGACCAGCAGGCGCTGGTAGCTGGTGCGCGGCATGACGCGGGTGGTGTTGAGCACGCGCTCATAAGGGACACCGCGAAAAGTAACCGGGGCTTGGGCGGCAGGTTCAACTTGGATCAGTAGCACCTCTAATGCAGCGTCATCATCCTCGCTTACAGGAATGCGCTGCAGTTTGGGTTGCAGCGGTGGCTCAAAACCCTGAAACTCCTGGGCCAGCTCTTCCAGGGTGCGGTCGGTCACTTTTTGCCCGACCACTTTGCCAGCCGGGGTAACACCAAACACCACTTGCCCGCCTTGCCCGTTGGCCAGCGCACACAGACTGCGGCAGGCGCGGTCTTTCTCTGCGGTGGACTTTTTGAGTTCCAGCGTCAGGGATTCGCCTGCGGCGATGAGGGTTTGGAGCGCGGCGAGTTTCATGGGGTGCCCTTGGCAGAGCGCGTGTATTTGCTGCACGGCCAGTTTTTCTGGCGAGAGGTGGGGCGGCTTGCTCATTGGATTTGCACTCCGGTTGCGTGGGCAATGGCCACAATGGACCGGGTATCGCCGGGGGCTTCGACCACCACGTCGATCTTGCGCTCGCCCAACAGGCGCTCCAACCGGGTCAGCATACGTATTTTTCTGTCGAAAAATTGCTCCGGCGCAACCGGCCCCGGGCGCACCAGCAGATCAATATCACCGCCGCGCTTGGCATCGTCCACTCTTGAACCGAACAACCATACCGCCGCCTGCGCACCGAAGGCTTCGGTGGCGGCGGCGCGAATGGCGGCTTGCTGCTCGGGCGGGAGGCGCATCTTATTTTTCCTTGCCCGCCCGCACGGCGCAGCCAGGGGCGCGTTGGCCGGCGACATAGATTTTGGGGTGGGTTCTCATGGCTGGTTCCGCGCTGCCGCGTCGTGGTTGGAGGCTTCCCGCCGAAGCGACTCAATTTCCGCCTTGAGCAGCTCATACTCTTGCATCTTGCGCGTGAGGAACCGTCCCGTGATGGCTGTTTTCTCGGCCATGCCGGCGGGCGTGAGCAGGTAGGCGTAAGCGAGTTTGCGTTGGCTGTTGTGAAAGTTCTGCATCTTCAGCAGCCCCTTGTCGAGCAGCGCCTTGAGGCAGAAGTTGGTTTTGCCCAGGCTCACCCCCAAGGCCGCGGCCAACTCGCGCTGGGTCATGCGCGGGTTGGCCTGTAGCAGGCGCAGCACCTGAAGGTGCGTGTCTTGATGAAGGACAGTTTGCTCTGGCATGGCGCGTGAGGGGTGCACTATTTGTTCAGACGTTGAACTGATTGTAGCGCGGCTGAATGCGGGTGGTAATTTTGTTCATTGCCGGACCTCCCGGTGGCCGCCCTTGGCGGGGCCCGATAGCTATGCCGCCTCTGACACCATTGCGGGGCGCGTAGCACCGACGGGTCGAGGTTGGGGTCAGCCCTTCAACCCCAGCGCGGCGCGCAGTCTGACTTGTTTCTGGGCCGCCTGCGGGTCTTGCGCGGCACGCTTCCAGGCCTGGCGCATGAACACCCACAGCAGCAGCGCAAAGCCCGCACCCAGTGCGGCCAGCACGGCGATCAGGCTCTTTTTGGGTGCAACCGGCTCCACTGACAAGGTGGGTGCTTGCTTCACCACCGCATCGCGCGACAAACCCTGCAAGGCACGCGGGATCGTCAACACCTCGGCAAAATAGCGCGCCTGCAATTCGCCCACCGCCACGATGCTGGTGCCAGCCTCACCGCGCGTGAGCGGCTGCCCGAGACTGGCGGCACCCTCTGCCGTCAGGCGCGCCAGCAGCCGATCCACCGACGCCAGTGCCCCCTTGGCATAGGCCAGCCGCTGCTCCAGGTCTTCGCGTTCTTGCGGTGTCGGCAAAGTGTTTTTGAGCCAGTGGTCGATGACCGCATTGGCGATGGCTTGCGCCTGCAGCGCCGTCGTGGCGCTCACGTCGAGCCGCAACAGCGCGTCTTTGCCGACCGTGGCCTTGATCTGCTTGGCAAGCTCCGTGCGCGCCTGCTCAATGGCTTGTCCGCCGGACAGATTGAGCGCCACAATGACCGGGTCCAGCACCAACGGAGACACCATCATCGCGGCCGCCTGGGCTGGCGGTTGCGTTGGCGGTTGCGTTGGCAGTGCCAGGATCGCCTGACTGCTAAAGCTCTGCGGCAGGGTATAGCCAATGCCCAAGGCCAGCAAGCCCGCCAGCAGCGGCCCCAGGATCAACAGCTTGAGGTTGTCGGCCACCACCAGCAGCAAGTCAAGCAGGCTGATTTCGTTCTCTTCGGTATCCATTTCCATTGTCACGCCACTCCCTTTGGTTCGATTCTACCGAAGGGGTAGGGTGCCGCATTGGCCAGCCGCACACCGGTCTGGTCTTTGGCCGAGACTTGCGGCGCCTGGCCGGCCAGGGGCCAGGCAATAGCCAGGGCCGGGTCGTCCCAGGCAATGCAGCGTTCGAACTGGGGCGCGTAATAGTCCGTGGTTTTGTACAGAAAGTCGGCCGACTCGCTGGTCACCAAAAAACCGTGCGCGAAACCGGGCGGCACCCACAGTTGCCGGTGGTTGTCTTCGCTCAGCTCGGCGCCGACCCATTGGCCAAAAGTGGCCGATGCCTGGCGCAGATCGACCGCGACGTCGAACACCGCGCCGCGCACCACCCGCACCAGTTTGCCTTGCGGCTGTTCGATCTGGTAATGCAGGCCGCGCAACACGCCCCGGGCCGAGCGCGAGTGGTTGTCTTGCACAAACTCGACATCGAGGCCGGTGGCTTGCGCAAAGGCTTTCTGGTTGAAACTCTCAAAGAAGAAGCCGCGCGCGTCGCCGAACACGGTGGGTTCGATCAGGAGGACGTCGGCAATGGCGGTGGGGGTGATTTTCATATCAGGCGGCTGGCATGGGCCAGGTCAATTTATCCAGTTGGCCAGTTGCAGGGCGTCCACCCGCTCGAACTCGCGCAGCTTATTGGACACCAGCGTCAGGCCCTCGCTACGGGCGTGGGCGGCTATGTGCAAGTCGTTCACCCCAATGGGTTGTCCCCGTTTTTCCAGCGCCGCGCGAATGCTGCCGTAATGCTGCGCCGCCTTGGGGCCGTAGGGCAGCACCTCCAGCCGACTGCAAAAATCTTCCACCACCGCCAGCGAACGCTCCGGCGCATTGCTCTTTTCCGCGCCATGCAGCAACTCGGCCAGCGTGATGGACGACAAGGCCATATGCCCCGCATGCGCGTTGAACAGTTGCAGCGCAGCCAACGGCCGGCGCTTGATGACGTAAATCACGATGTTGGTGTCCAGCAGGTAACGCAGCATCACAAAGCCTCGCGTTCGGGCTGTTCCTGGCTCGCGCGCGCTGCCAGAAAATCGTCAGCCACCGGCGGCGCATCCAGAAAGAAGCTGTCCCATGACTGGCCCAGCGGCGCAATGATGCGTTCGCTGCCGCGAGCCCTCACATCGACCCGCTTGACGTTGTCAGGCAGGCGTAACTCCGCTGGCAGCCTGATGGCCTGGCTGCGGTTGTTGGTAAAAACGGTGGTGCTTGTCATGTCCCCGCTCCTTCGGCTCAAAATGGATATAGCAAGAGTATATCCCAATGATGCGCTAGGGCCAGCGCGGCAGGGCCTGGTCCTTGAGCTGGCCGCGCTGGGTGGCGTAATCGGGCAGCACCGAGCGCACCGTGTCCCAGAAGCGCGGACTGTGGTCCATCACGCGCAGGTGGCTGAGTTCGTGCGCCACCACGTAGTCGATCACCGCCGGCTTGAAGTGGATCAGGCGCCAGTTGAGGCGAATCGAGCCATCGATGCGGGCGCTGCCCCAGCGCGTGCCGGCATTGCTCAGGGTCAGTTTGCGCCACTGCACCTGCAGTTGCGGGGCAAAGTGATCGAGCCGCTCGATAAAGACCCGGCGCGCCTGGCGCATCAGCCAGGCCTGCAC
>JAKFXU010000216.1 GCA_021731215.1 Rhodoferax sp. | reverse complement strand
GGAATGAGGCCGCACTCAGGCACTTGGAACTCTGGGTCGGTGAAAAATCAAGTCCCGTCACGCGCTCTCCGGTGCCCACCTACCTGTGGGGCGGTAGCGGCAGCGGCAAGACGCACCTGCTCAAGGCGGTGCAGGCGGCCCTGCGCGAGCAGGGCGCGCTGCTGGGCTGGCTCGATGCCTCGGTGCTTGAACCCCCAGAATTCAACGAGCACTGGGCCGCCGTGCTGCTCGACGATGTGCATTTGTACACTGCAGTGCAGCAGCAAGCGGCGTTCAACTGGTTCGTCAACGCGCAAACCCACCAGCGCTGGGTGCTGGGTGCGGGCCAGTTGCCCCCGGCCGACTTGAAGTTGCGCGATGACCTGCGCACCCGGCTCGGCTGGGGCCATGTGTTTCAAATCCACGCGCTCAGTGAACCCGAGCAGCGCGCCGTGCTGCGCCAGGCGGCCGATGCGCGCGGGCTGTTTTTGGGTGACGAGGTGATGGACTTCATGTTGACCCGCTTCAGCCGCGACCTGGGGCACCTGATGGAATTGCTCGACCTGATTGACGGCTACGCCCTGCAGACCAAGCGGTCGATCACCATTCCCCTGATCAAATCCATGATGGAAAACGCCTAAGCCATGAAACTGGCCCTGTTCGACCTTGACCATACCTTGCTGCCGATTGACTCCGACTACGCGTGGGGCGTCTTTACCAGCACCATTGGCTGGACCGATCCGGTCGATTTCGCCCGGCGCAATGACGAGTTTTTTGCCCATTACCAGGCCGGCACGCTCGATATCCACGACTACGTGCGCTTTGCCACGGCCGCGATGCGGCGCCATGGTGCTATTAATTCAGAAGCAGCGCACGACCATTTCATGCGCACGGTGGTGCAGCCCGCCATCCAGCCCCAGGCGCTGGCGCTGGTGCGCCAGCACCAGCAAGCCGGCGACGCGGTCATCATCGTCACCGCCACCAATGAATTCGTGACGGGTCCGATTGCACAGGCTTTTGGCGTGCCGGACTTGATTGCGGTTGAACTGGAGCGCGACCACTCAGTTGGGGGCAGCGGCTGGATCACCGGCGAAATCAAGGGCGTGCCCTCGTTTCGCGAGGGCAAGGTGACGCGGGTCGCGCAGTGGCTGGCTCGTCGCCAACTGGACTGGGCCGAGGTCGAGAGCACGTTTTATACCGATTCCATCAACGACTTGAGTCTGCTGGAGAATGTGACCCACCCGGTCGCCACCAACCCGGATGCGCGTCTGCGCGCGATTGCCAGCGCGCGCGGATGGCGCATACTTGAGCTGTTTTAGGCCGTCTAAAAGAGTGAGGGACGGAGCCGGCCTGTTTCGCAGTCTGCGGTCTGTCCCGCAAAATTTCAGGTTTCAATGATTAAAAAATTTATCGACAAGCTGCTGGGAAAATCCCCGGCAACCCTTAAAAAGCTTCAATTTGGCAAACGCGAGGAGGTCGGCGTTGCCGTCCACGGCATTGACCCGTCCCTGGTCGATGAGCGGGCGCTCAATGTGGTGCACACCCTCAAGGATGCGGGGTTTGAAGCCTATATCGTCGGCGGCGCGGTGCGCGACCTGATGGTCGGCCTGGCGCCCAAGGACTTTGACGTGGCGACCAATGCCACCCCGGAGCAGGTCAAGAGCCTGTTCCGGCGCGCCTTCATCATCGGGCGGCGTTTTCGCATCGTGCACGTGGTCCATGGGCGCGGCCGTGAGCACGAGGTGATTGAAGTCTCGACCTTCCGCGCCTACATGGACAACGCGGCCGCCGAAGCCGTGGCCGGCAACGAGCGCACCAGCAAGAACGAACTCGCCGGCATGAAGCACGCGGTGGACGCCTCGGGCCGGGTGCTGCGCGACAACGTCTGGGGCCCGCAGGAAGAAGACGCGGTGCGGCGTGATTTCACCATCAACGCCATGTACTACGACCCCGAGACCCAGATCGTGGTCGACTATCACAATGGCATCAAGGACGCCAAGAAGCGCGTCATCCGCATGATCGGCGACCCCGCCACCCGTTACCGTGAAGACCCGGTGCGCATCATCCGCGCCGTGCGTTTTGGGGCCAAGCTCAGCGCCCTGGGCTTCAAGCTGGAGCCCAAAACGGCGGCGCCACTGGTCAAATCGCAGGAACTGCTGGCCGATGTGCCGCAGAGCCGCTTGTTTGATGAAATGCTCAAGCTCTTGCAAACCGGCCACGCCCTGGCGTCGATCGAGCAGCTCAAGGCGCTGGGCCTGGCGCGCGGCATTTATCCCCTGCTCGACGTGGTGGTGGAGCGCGCCGGACAGACCTTTGTCAACGCCGCGCTGCAGGACACCGACCGCCGCGTCGGCGAAGGCAAACCGGTGGCGCCCAGCTTTTTGCTGGCCTGCGTCTTGTGGGCCGATGTGCGCGATGGCTGGGCCCAGCGCATCAGTCAGCGCCAGCACGCCCATGCGGCGCTGCAGGACGCGATTGACGATGTATTCAATGCCCGCATTGGCGACGTGTCGGGGCGCGGCAAACTCGCCGCTGACATGCGCGAAATCTGGATGATGCAGCCGCGCTTCGACAAGCGCGTGGGCAGCACCCCGTTCGGCCTGGTCGAGCAGGCGCGCTTTCGCGCCGCGTTTGACTTCATGCGTTTGCGCGCCGATGCCGGTGAAATTGACGAGGTGCTGGCCGACTGGTGGCAGGAATTCAGCCTGGCCAGCGACGAACTGCGCCAGGACATGGTGGACCAGGTGCGCGAAGAACAACAACTGCGCCAACGCTCGCCGCGGGTCCACAAGGCAGCGGCGCCACGCGACGCAGCGGCAGTGGCACGGGATGCCGCGCCGGCCGCGGAGGTCGATCGCAGTGGCCCGCAGTCCCTGCCGGGCGCGGCACCCGCTGACCCTGCCGATGGCGCGTTCGCGCCCAAGAAACGGCGCCGCCGCCGGCGTACCGGGGGCGCCGGTGGCGAGGCGACGCCAGACGCTGGCGTTTAAGGGCCTTGGTGCGCCCAGCCGTCACCGCCTATATCGCGCTCGGCGCCAATCTGGGTGACCCCGGCGCCACGCTGCTGCAGGCGATGCAAGAGCTGGCGGCCCTCAGCGGCGTCACGCTGATCCGCCGCTCGTCCCTGTACCGCAGCGCACCGCTGGCGGCCAGTGGCCCGGACTATATCAATGCGGTGGTCGAAATCGTGACCACCCTGAGCGCGCCCGCGCTGCTGGCCCGGTTGCAGCAACTGGAACAATTGGCAGGGCGAGAGCGACCCTGCCGCAACGCGCCGCGCACGCTCGACCTTGATTTGCTGACCTATGGCGACGCTGTGATGGCCAGCGCGACGCTCGTCATTCCGCATCCGCGCATGAGCGAACGCGCCTTCGTGCTGGTGCCGCTGGCCGAGATTGCGCCGCACGCCGTGACGCCAGCGCAGTTGCGGGCGGTCCAGGCCCAGTTGATCGAGCGGCTGTAACAACAGCCACCAGCCCGCTCTGGTCAAAGGCTAAGATTGCCGGATTAAAAATATCGTTGGAGCCACCGTCATGAAGCTACATAACATTCGTCTTGCCGCCAAGTTGTGGCTTGCCACCGGGCTCATTGTGCTGGGCTTGTGCGGCGTCACCGGCTATACCGCCGCGCGCTCTGCCGCCGACCGGCTCGCCAGTGCGGCCGCCCTGGAGGGCTTGAGCAGCAAGATCAAACTGAGCCTTCAATGGGCGGCGCTCACTGAAACCAACGCGGCGCGCGCGCAGGCGGTGTTGCTCGGTGACGCGGGCGTGCAGGCCGGTTTGAAAGACGCCAGCGCCGCCACCTCGGCCCAGCTTGGCGACGTTCAGAAAGCGATGGAGGCGACTCAGTTGACGCCAGCCGATCAGGCACAGATGGAAAAAATCGCCGCCAACCGGCAAGCCGTGCTGGCAGCGCAGGCAAGCGCCATGCAACTGCGGGAACAAGCCCGGCTCGAGGCGGCGGCGACCCCGATCGATCCGAAGGCCGAGGCCGTGCCGGCCAAAGCCAGTCTGGAGGCGCTGGCGAGTGCCATCCAGACCCAGTACCTGCCGGCCATGGCGGCCCAGCAGAAATCCCAGCGTGATTTTGTGGCCATGCAGGAGCAGGCCTACGAGGCGACGCGGCTGGCCTACGCGCAACGCGCCAAGGAACTGATCGCCATTGGTGTGACTGGCATGTTGTTGCTGATCACCAGCATTGTGGCGGGCGCCGCGTGGCTGATTCGCTCCATCCGCCAGCCGCTGGTTCAGGCCAACGCGCTGGCGGCCAGCATCGCCCAAGGCGACCTCAGCCTGCAGATTGACAGCTCGCGCGGTGACGAGTTCGGCGACCTGATGAAGTCGCTGGCGGCCATGAACCAGTCGCTCGGACGCATAGTGCAGCAGGTGCGCCAGAGCACCGACAGCATTGCCACCGCCAGCGCCGAGATTGCCAGTGGCAATAACGATCTGGCGCAGCGCACCGAGC
>JAKFXU010000496.1 GCA_021731215.1 Rhodoferax sp. | reverse complement strand
TGGGAATGCAGCGTGCGATCCAACCGTAACGTCGCCACCTTCATCAAGGAACTGATACTGGAGCTGCCGCCGGACCAACAGGTTGATTTCCGCGCCGGCGGCTACGTCCAGATCAAATGCCCTCCCCATGTGCAGTCCTTCAAGGAGTTCGACATCGAAGCGCGTTTCCGCAGCGACTGGGATCGCTTGAACCTCTGGCACTATGTTTCCAGGGTGAATGAGCCGGTAGAGCGGGCCTACTCCATGGCAAATTATCCTGATGAACTGGGCGTCATCATGCTCAACGTGCGCATCGCCACGCCCCCGCCGCGCAGCGAAGGTGTGCCAGCGGGGAAAGTGTCATCCTACCTGTTCGGACTCAAACCGGGCGACAAGGTCACCATCTCCGGACCGTTCGGCGAGTTCTTCGCCCGCGACACCAGCAATGAGATGGTTTTCGTCGGGGGTGGTGCCGGTATGGCACCGATGCGCTCGCATATTTTCGATCAGTTGCGCCGCCTCAAGAGCCAGCGCCAGATATCCTTCTGGTATGGTGCCCGTTCCAAATCCGAGCTGTTCTATGTTGAGGATTTCGACAGGCTGGCCGCGCAGCACGACAACTTCGAGTGGCATGTCGCCCTGTCCGACGCCTGCCCCGAGGATGATTGGAGCGGCTACAGCGGCTTCATCCACAGCGTGCTCTACAACGAGTATCTGAAAAACCATCCGGCACCCGAGGACTGCGAGTTCTACCTGTGCGGACCGCCGAAGATGAACAGCGCGGTGATCCTGATGCTGCTCGATCTCGGCGTCGAGCCCGACCACATCATGTTCGACGATTTCGGCGGCTGATCGCTCATGCGCCCATCCACGCTGCGCTCCCATGCGCTCATTGTCTCGATCACCCTGCTGGCTGTTGCTGCCATTTTCAGCCTGTTGCGCCCCGAGCCGCAGGCCGCGCAACTGCAACTGACTGGCCGCACCATGGGCACCAGCTACAGCGTCAAATACCGGCCCGGCCCGGACACGCCAGCACCTGCGGCCTTGCAGACAGCGGTTGACGCCTTGCTGGCCGGAATCAATCGAACCATGTCGACCTATGACCCGGATTCGGAGCTGTCGCGCTTTAACCGTATGCGCAGCACCGACTGGGTTCCCGCATCCGCCTCGCTGCTGGCCGTGCTCAACGCTGCGCTCGAGATCGGAGCCCAGAGCAAAGGCGCGTTCGACATCACGGTTGGCCCGCTGGTCAATCTGTGGGGCTTCGGCCCCGAGTTTCACCCCGACCGCATTCCGCTCGAAGCCGACATCGCCGCCGCGCGGGCACGCGGTGGCCATGATAAATTGACACTGCGCGACACGCCGCCGGCAATGCGCAAGCACCATTCTGATGTGTACCTGGATCTTTCCGGGATCGCCAAAGGTTATGGTGTGGACCGGGTGGCTGAACTCATGGCAGCGCACGGCATCGACAACTACATGGTTGAGATCGGTGGCGAAGTGCGTGTGCGCGGTCTCAATGCGCAGGATATGCCCTGGCGGATCGCGATTGAGAAACCTTCGCCAGGCGAACGCTCGGTACAGACGGTACTGGCGCTCAGCAACATCGCGCTCGCCACCTCGGGCGACTATCGCAACTTTTTTAAAATCGCCGGCCGGCGCTATTCCCATACCATCGATCCGGCAACCGGCTGGCCGGTCGATAATGGTCTGGTCTCGGTAACCGTGCTGGCCGATACCAGCATGCGAGCCGATGCCTGGGCCACCGCCTTTCAGGTGCTGGGGCCTGAACGCGGCATGACCATAGCCGAACGGCTCGGTCTGCCCGTTCTCTTCATCATCGAGCGTAATGGACAATTCGAGGAGCGCGTCTGCTGCGCCTTCCAGCAGTACCGTCAACAGGAGATTCCATGACCATTTTTCTGCTGACCTTTATCGTCATGGGGATCGCCATGGTGGCGATGGCGCTGGGTGTCATGCTCGGTCGCCGTCCCCTCGGCGGCAGTTGTGGCGGCCTTGAACGCATCGGTCTGGCGTGCGATGCCGGCTGCGACCAGCCCTGCCCGAAACGCCTTGCCCGCAGGCAGATACCAACCAATCACCGACCGGAACCAACATGAGCAAAACCAACCATCTCGACGCCTGGCTGGCCCAGGAACAGGCCAGACGGCACCCTGTACGCTCACGCCACCACCACCTGTCTGGTGTTTGAAATTGCGCCACAATCGACGACATGAGATTCCTGCACACCATGCTGCGCGTTGGCAACCTGCAACGCTCGATTGACTTCTACACCCGGGTGCTGGGCATGCAACTGCTGCGCCGCTCGGAAAACCCGGACTACAAGTACTCGCTGGCCTTCCTCGGCTATGGCGGCAACTCGGGGCAGGCCGAGATCGAACTCACCTACAACTGGGGCGTCGATTCGTACCAACCGGGCACCGCCTTCGGCCATATTGCGCTGGGCGTGCCCGACGTCCATGGCGCCTGTGAAAAAATCAAAGCCGCGGGCGGCAATGTGACGCGCGCGGCCGGACCGGTCAAGGGCGGCAGCAGCGTGATTGCCTTTGTCACCGACCCCGACGGCTACAAGATCGAGCTGATTGAACGCGCAGAGCAAGGCTCCGGCACCGGCCACAGCCGGTGACCACCCGCTGGCGCCCGCGCTCGGCTGATTGCCCCTGAACTTGCCTATACTCGTTTGATGACTTCGATTGCCGACCTCCGCAAAAACTATGAACGCGCCGAACTCAGTGAAGACGCGTCGCACGCCAATCCGCTGCTGCAATTTGATCAGTGGCTGCAGGAAGCCATTGCCGCCGAGCTGCCCGAACCCAACGCCATGACGCTGGCCACCGTGGCCAGCAACCTGCGCCCCAGCACGCGCGTGGTGCTGGTCAAGGGCTATGACGAGCGCGGCATCAGTTGGTTCACCAATTTTGACAGCCGCAAGGGGCAGGAACTGGCCGGCAACCCGTATGCCGCCTTGCAATTCCACTGGGTCGAACTGGAGCGGGTGGTGCGCATCGAGGGCCTGGTCGAAAAAGTCAGCGACCAAGAGAGCGACGCCTACTTCCACAGCCGTCCGCTTGATTCACGCATTGGCGCCTGGGCCTCGCCGCAAAGCCAGGTCATCCACGGGCGTGCCGTGCTGCTGGCCAATGTCGCCAAATACGGGGCGCAATTTTTGCTGCGCCCACCCCGGCCACCACACTGGGGCGGCTACCGCCTGCTACCCGACAGCTGGCAATTCTGGCAGGGGCGCAAGAGCCGCCTGCATGACCGGCTGCGTTATTCCTTGAGCCAGACCCCCAACGCGATGCCCAACGCCGAACCGGTGTGGATTCGCGAACGGCTGGCGCCCTGAGGCCCGCTAGAAGCGACTCACCAGCGCCATCACCAGCGAGATCGTCAGCAACCCAAGCGCGGTCGATACCGCCACACTGGCCGTGATCAATTCCTGGGCCACCTCGTAACGCTGCGAAAACATGAACACATTGGCCCCTATGGGCAGCGAGGCCGCCACAATCATCACCGTCAGCGCCAGGCCACTCAGGCCCAGCGACCAGCCCAGAGCGGCCATCAGCGCCGGCAAAGCCAAATTCTTGATCAAGCTCAATCCCAGCGCGGCCTTGATGTGTGTGCCGACCCGCACGTTGGTCAGCGTCAGACCCACCAGCACCAATGCCAGCGGGCCAAAAGCGTTGCCCAGCAACTGCAGCGGCCGCTCCACCACCGCCGGCAGCAGCAGGCCGGTCTGCGCAAACAACAAGCCGGCAATGATGGGCAGCGGCACCGGGTGAATGATGCCGTTGCGCACGGCAGCCAGCACCGTCAGCAGCATGTGCCGCCCGCCGCCGTTACCAGAGGCGGCTTGCTCGCGCGCCACGGCCAGTTCCAGCACCACCGTTGCCAGCGTCAGCAGCACCAGGGCGTGTACCGAGATCAGCGTAAACAGCGTCACCAGCCCGGCCTCGCCATAGGCCAGCCCGACCAGCGGCGCGCCGATGGCCAGGGTGTTGCTGAAAGTGGCAGCCAGCGCCAGCACCGTGCCCCGGCGCGTGGCCCCCTGCCATAGCAGCATGGCGCCAAACAACAAGATGGCGGCCACAAAGTAAAGCGCCACCGGTTTGAAATCGAGCTGCTCCACATGCACCGTGCTCATGGTGCGGAACAGCAGCGCCGGCGTCAGCACCATGAACACCAGGTTGGACAGATCCTTGCTGGCCTCAGCCCGGATCCAGCCCGCCTTGCCAGCCCCAAAACCAATGGCAATCAGCAGCACCACCGGCAGCAGCGATGAGACGACCGGGCTATCCATGTGGGAAGAATCGCGCCAGCGCTTGCACCGGCTCCGGGCGACCAAAGTAATAACCCTGAAAGCTGAAGCAGCCCTGGGCCACCAGAAAATCGCGCTGCGCCTGCGTTTCCACGCCTTCGGCAATCACCATCATGCCCAGGCTGTGTCCCAAGGTCACAATCGCTCTGACAATCGCCGCGTCATTGGGGT
>JAKFXU010000497.1 GCA_021731215.1 Rhodoferax sp. | reverse complement strand
GTGGCCAGGCACAAATGGCCGGACTGGGCGTAGGCGATGGCCGCCGACATGGTTTCGCGGTCCCTGATTTCGCCAATCATGATCACGTCCGGGGCCTGGCGCAAGGCGTTTTTGAGCGCCAATTGGGTCGACTCGGTGTCGGTGCCGACCTCGCGCTGGTTGACCACCGAGCGCTTGTTCTTGAACAGGAACTCGATCGGATCTTCAATCGCCAGAATGTGGCCCGAGGCGTTCTCATTGCGGTGATCGAGCATCGAAGCCAGCGTCGTGCTTTTGCCCGCGCCGGTGGAGCCCACCATCAGGATCAGCCCGCGTTTTTCCATGATCAGCTCACCCAGGATCAGCGGCACGCAGAGCGTGGCGAGCGGCGGAATGTCCATCTTGATGAAGCGGATCACGGCGGCAAACGAGCCGCGCTGGCGCATCGCGCTGATGCGAAAGCGGCCAATGCCGGCCAGCCCGATGCCCATGTTGAGCTCATTGCTTGCTTCGAGTTCCTTGATGCGCTCGGGTGGCACGATCTCGGCCAGCAAATTGAGCGGCGCATCGGGCGGCAAGATCTGGGCGTTGATGGGAACGCACTGCCCGTTGATCCGGATCAGGATCGGCGAGTGGGCCGACAGGTAGACGTCGGACGCGTTTTTTTCGCTCATCAGGCGCAGAATGCGCTCCATCGTGCCCGTTGTGTCACTGTTTGCCATGGTGGGATCCTCGTGCTTGCGGGAACAAGTATCAGTCGCGCAGCAAGTCGTTCAGGCTGGTCTTGGCGCGGGTTTGCGCGTCCACCCGTTTCACGATGATGGCCGCGTACAGGCTGTATTTGCCATTGTCCTTGGGCAGGTTGCCGCTGATCACCACCGAGCCGGCCGGGATGCGGCCGTAGCTGACGCTATTCGACGAGCGGTCGTAAATGGGGGTGCTCTGGCCGATGTACACACCCATGGAGATAACCGAATTTTCTTCCACGATCACGCCTTCGACCACCTCCGAGCGGGCGCCGATGAAGCAGTTGTCCTCGATGATGGTCGGGTTGGCCTGCAGCGGCTCGAGCACGCCGCCAATGCCGACGCCGCCGCTCAAATGCACGTTCTTGCCAATCTGGGCGCAGGAACCCACCGCCGCCCAGGTGTCGACCATGCTGCCTTCGTCCACGTAGGCGCCGATGTTGACGAAGGAGGGCATCAAAATCACGCCGCGCGCCAGGTAGCTGCCGCGGCGCGCCACGGCTGGCGGCACCACGCGCACGCCGGTGGCCTTCATGGCTTCTTCGTCGAGGTGGGCGAACTTGGTGGGCACCTTGTCGTAAAAGGCCAGGTCGCCGGCTTTCATGAGCTCGTTGTCTTTGAGGCGAAAACTCAGCAACACTGCTTTTTTGATCCATTGGTGGGTGGTCCACTGACCCACGCTCTGGCGCGTGGCGACGCGCAAGTGGCCCGAATTGAGCTCGGCAATGACGTGCTCGACCGCCTCGGTCACGGGCTTGGGTGCCGAGTTGACGGACAGATTGGCGCGGTCTTCCCACGCGGCATCGATGATTTGTTGCAGTTGTTGGGTCATTGAGTAGCTTCTTTCGGAAGGGTTTTGGGGGTCAGGTTCGGGATTTGACAAACTGGACAATGCGTTGCGCCGCCTCGACGCACTCGGCGCTGTCGGCCACCAGGGCCATGCGGATGCGCTGCGCGCCCGGGTTCGCGCCCTGTGCCTCGCGGGCCAGATAGGTGCCCGGCAAAACCGTCACATTGTAAAGAGTGAACAGTTCGCGCGCGAAATCGGTGTCATGGCCCTTCACTTTGGCCCACAAATAGAAGCCGGCATCGGGCAGCGCCACATCGAGCACCTCAGCCAGCAAGGGTGTCACCTGGGCGAACTTGCTGCGGTACAGGGCGCGGTTTTCGATCACGTGCTGCTCGTCCTGCCAGGCGGCGATGCTGGCAGCCTGCACCACCGGGCTCATGGCGCTGCCATGGTAGGTGCGGTAGAGCAAGAACTGTTTCATGATGGCGGCGTCACCGGCGACAAAACCGCTGCGCATGCCGGGCACGTTGCTGCGCTTGGACAGGCTGGTGAGCGCGATCAGGTTTTTAAAGTCAGGCCGGCCCAGTTGGGCCGCTGCTTGCAGGCCGCCCAGCGGCGGCTCGTCGCGAAAGTAGATCTCGCTGTAGCACTCATCGGAGGCGATCACAAAGCCATGGCGCTCGCTCAGGTCAAACAGCTTCTTCCACTCGGATAGCGCCATCACGGCGCCGGTCGGGTTGCCGGGCGAGCAGACCATCAGCAACTGGGTGCGCGCCCATACGGCTTCGGGCACGCGGTCCCAGTCGGGCGCGAAATTGCGCTCCGGATCAGCGTTGACAAAGTAGGGCTCAGCGCCCGCCAGCAGGGCCGCGCCTTCGTAGATTTGATAGAACGGATTGGGGCACACCACCACCGGGGTTTGATCTGGATTGCGCTGGGGGCCGCCCGGGCCGGGGTCCACCATGGTTTGGGTCAGGGCAAACAGGGCTTCACGCGAGCCATTGACCGGCAGCACCTGGGTAACAGGGTTCACGTTCAGGCCGTAGCGCAGCTTAAGCCAGTCGGTAAAGGCTGCGCGCAGTTGGGGTTCGCCAGCGGTGGCCGGGTAGGACGCCAGGCCACTGGGCGTGCTCACAATGGCATCGATCATGGCCTGCGCAATGAAGGCAGGCGTGGCATGTTTGGGCTCGCCCAGGCCCAGGCTGATGTGGCGCAGGGCGGGGTTGGGGGTGACGGTGGAGAAAAGTTGGCGCAGCCGCTCGAAGGGGTAGGGCTGTAAACGGGTAAGAAGGGGATTCATAGCCGTCGATTATCCCGCGTAGGCGGCGGGATCGTCGCCAAACCGAAGCGCTCGTGGTTTTCGTCGGGCTATTTTTTGTCTTTTTTGCCCGCTGGCACCGGTTTTCTTGTAGGCACGGTCTTCTTGATGGTCGCCGGCTTCTCTTCTTTTGCCTTGGGGGCGTCACCGATGAGGGTTTTGACGGGACAAATTTTGAAGACCGGGCATTTTTGGCAGCCGACGGTAAGGGCGATGGGGCAGAGGGTCATGGGATTCTCCGGTTCGTTATGTTCGACGCACGGGCGCTCAGTATGCGCCTGCGCCGGCCCGCAACGGATGTGCCGCGAAGGGGAAGGTCCCTAACGTGGCCCCCACGCTTGTCACTTCGTGTACTGCGCGGCCCCCGAGGGGCTCACCTTGCTTGGGGCGGCCCGGCGCGGCGGTTAATCTTCCAGCAGCGATTCAACCGGGCAGTCAAGGGCCAGCCAGTGTTGAGCGGCATTTTGGAGAGCTTTGCGTTCACCGGTGGTGAGCAGCACACAGTGGCCCGGGGTTGCATCGGGTGACAGGGTTGGCAGCAGGCGGCGCGTTTGGCGTGCCACCGGTTCGCCGTTGTCGATCAGGCCAACGGCCGGCCCCGCCAGCCGGCTCAGGTGTTGGCTGGCAAATGGGTAGTGCGTGCAGCCCAGCACCAGTGTGTCGATTTCCCCCTCCTTGGGACCAAATTGGCCCATAGCCCCTGTGTAATATGTGCAGAGTGCTATTATTTTTGCGGTGTCTTGACGCTCGATGGCATCGGCCAGACCGTCGCACGGCTGGCACACGAACTCGGCTTGCTCGGCCAGGGACTCCAATAGAGCGCGAAATTTTGCGCTGCCCAAGGTGCCGCGGGTGGCCATGACGCCAATGCGCCGCGTCTTGCTCAACGCCAGCGCGGGTTTCAGCGCCGGCTCCACGCCGACGATGGGCAGCGTTGGGTGTTCCTGGCGCAGTAAATGGATGGCGGCCGCGGTGGCGGTATTGCAGGCAATGACCAGCGCCTTGATGCCGTGTTCAGCCCGCAGGTGCGCCGTGATTGCACGTGATCGCCCGATCACATGGGCGTCATCGCGTTCGCCGTAGGGTGCATGGCCGCTGTCCGCGATGTAGACAAAGTCTTCATGGGGCAGTTCGGTGCGCAGGGCCTTGAGAATGCTCAGGCCACCGATGCCACTGTCAAAGACGCCAATCGGTGTGCGCTTCACACTGCGGCGACTGCAATCCCCTTGAACTCGCCGCTGGCAATTCGTTTTTGCCACTCGGCCGGGCCGGTGATGTGGGCGCTGGTGCCGCCTGAATCCACGGCTACCGTGACGGGCATGTCCACCACGTCAAATTCGTAAATGGCTTCCATGCCGAGGTCGGCAAAGCCCACCACGCGCGCTGCCTTGATGGCCTTGCTGACCAGGTAGGCGGCGCCGCCTACGGCCATCAAATAGGCGCTCTTGTGCTTCTTGATGGCCTCAATCGCCACCGGACCGCGTTCGGCCTTGCCGATCATGGAGATCAGGCCGGTCTGGCTCAGCATCATCTCGGTGAAGCCGTCCATTCGGGTCGCCGTCGTCGGGCCGGCCGGGCCCACCGCTTCGCCCTTGACCGGATCGACCGGGCCGACGTAATAAATCACGCGGTTGGTGAAGTCAACCGGCAGTGGCT
>JAKFXU010000499.1 GCA_021731215.1 Rhodoferax sp. | reverse complement strand
AAACCGACCGAGCTGTAGAGCTGAAAAAACGGCAGCAAAAAAACGGCGGGCGGCGTCATGCGGTTGGTCAGCAGCCAGAAGAACACATGCTTGTCGCCCAGAAAACGGTAGCGTGAGAACGCATAGGCTGCGGGCAAGGCCACCGTGAGCGAAATAACGGTATTGATGCCGACATAGAGCAGGCTGTTGATGTAGCCGGCGTACCAAGCCGGATCCGTCAAGATCGTCCGGTAGTTGTCCCAGGTGAAGTGCACCGGGAACAGGGAGAAGCCGGCCACGATTTCATTGTTGGTCTTGAATGACATGTTGATCATCCAGTAGATCGGCAACAAGGCGAACACGATGTACGCGATCAGGAACAGTGTCCTCTTCTGAAACTTTGGCTTATGCATGACCACCCTCCTTGGCCTGGGTGCCGACGCGCTGCATCCAGTTGTACAAAACAAAACACAGCAACAAGATGATCAAGAAATAGATCAGTGAGAAAGCTGCTGCAGGGCCGAGGTCAAACTGCCCCACTGCTTTTTGGGTCAGGAATTGCGACAAAAAGGTGGTTGAGTTGCCCGGACCGCCGCCGGTCAGAACAAAGGGCTCGGTGTAGATCATGAAACTGTCCATGAAGCGCAACAGCACCGCGATCATCAGAACGCCCCTCATTTTTGGCAACTGCACGTACCAGAAAACGTCGAACTTGCTGGCGCCGTCAATGGCCGCCGCCTGGTAGTAGGCATCCGGTATGGAGCGCAAGCCGGCGTACCCCAGCAAGGCCACCAGCGGCGTCCAGTGCCAGACATCCATCAACAAAACGGTGAGCCAGGCGTGCGTTGCATTGCCGGTGTAGCTGTAGTCAATGCCCAAACCGAGCAAGGCCGCGCCCATCAGACCGATATCGGTGCGGCCAAAGATTTGCCAGATGGTGCCAACCACATTCCAGGGAATCAACAAGGAGAGGGAAACAATGACCAGCACCACTGAAGATTTCCAGCCCTGGGCCGGCATCGACAGGGCCAGCAGGATGCCCAGCGGAATTTCTACCGCCAGTACCGCGAATGAGTACGTCAGTTGCCGCAGCAAAGCTCCGTGCAGCTCTTGATCGCGCATGATGGCGGCGAACCATTCGGTCCCGACAAAGACCCGGCGATCCAGCGAAATAATGTCCTGGACCGAGTAATTGACCACCACCATCAGCGGCAAAATGGCTGAAAACGCAACGCAAATCAGCACCGGCAAAATCAGAAACCAGGCCTTCTGATTGACCGGCTTGGTGGTAGCGCTCATGCCACGATCTCCTCGTTCTTGTAAAAGCAGGTGTGCTCGCTCATGAGCCGCAGCCAGACCACACTGCCCGCCGACAGTTGCGCCACATCAGACGGCAAGCGCGCTTTGATCACCTGACCCGCAAGGATTGCGCTCAACATGACGTGGGTTCCCACATCCTGTACCTGCGTCACCGTGACCGGCAAGGCCCCGGGCGTATCGGCGGCTGCCAGCGCCACATATTCCGGCCGCACGCCGAGCTTGATTTCACCCAGGGGCAACTTGCGCCCGGCCGGCAAGGCGAGTAGCGTACCGGCCACCTGGAGGCCTTCTGCAAGCACGTTGCCCGACAGAAAATTCATGCCGGGCGAGCCAATGAAGTGCCCGACAAAGGTGTGGCTGGGGCGCTCATACAGGTCAGCCGGCGACCCCACCTGCACCGCACGGCCCCGCGTCATCACCACCACCTGGTCCGCAAAAGTCAGCGCCTCGACCTGGTCGTGCGTCACGTAAATCAGGGTTAGCTTGAGCTCGTGGTGGATTTGCTTGAGCTTGCGGCGCAATTGCCACTTGAGATGGGGATCAATCACGGTCAGCGGCTCATCAAACAGGACCGCCGAGACATCCGGACGGACCAGCCCGCGGCCCAGGGAGATTTTTTGCTTGGCATCCGCGGCCAGACCGGACGCGCGCTGATTCAACTGGCCGCTCAATTCCAGCATCTCGGCAATCTCGCCGACGCGCTTGTTGATCTGCTCTTTGGGCAGCTTGCGATTGCGCAGCGGAAATGCCAGATTTTCTGCCACCGTCATGGTGTCGTAAATCACCGGAAACTGGAACACCTGGGCGATGTTGCGCGCTTGTGGCGACGCTGTGGTGACGTCACGGCCATCAAAACGCACACTGCCCTGCGAAGGCACCAGCAAGCCCGACATGATGTTGAGCATGGTCGTCTTGCCGCAGCCAGAGGGACCCAACAGCGCATAGGCCCCGCCGTCCTCGAACACCATCTTCAAGGGGAGCAAGGCGTAGTCGCTGTCCTGCTTGGGCTCGGGGTTGTAGGCATGCGCCAGATCGAGTTCAATGCGTGCCATGTCAGCGTCCTCCACCCCGCAGCGGGGACAGCAGCAACAGACCCTCGGCGTCAAACACATAGACCTGTGCCGGGTTGAAATAAAGAGTCACCAGCGCCCCCAGATCAAAGTAATGCACACCCGTCAATTGCGCCACCAACTCCCCCACCAGCGTCTGCACGTGAAGGTAAGTATCCGAGCCCGAAATTTCAGCCAACTCCACCTTGCCTGGCAGCGCGACATCGCCCGGCTGCGCCGTCACCCGCAAGGCGCTGGCACGCAGGCCAACCGTTACCTTGTGCGACGCCGTCGTCGGGATCGGCAGGGCCAGCAGGGGCCCGCCCTCCAATTGCACCCCGCAGGCGCCTGCGGCAGCCCCCGGCAAGCCCGCGGTGGCCTTGAGTAAATTCATGGGCGGGTCGCTGAAAGCACGCGCCACGCGCAACGATTTTGGATTGTGGAACACCTCAGCCGTGGGGCCGTACTGCAACAGCTCACCCGCATCCAGAACGGCGGTGTAGCCGCCCAGTAGCAGTGCCTCACCGGGCTCGGTCGTGGCGTAGATGACGGTGGAGTCGCCGGCCGCGAACAACGCCGTGAGTTCCTCACGCAACTCTTCGCGCAACTTGTAGTCCAGATTCACCAGCGGCTCATCGAGCAGCATCAAAGGCGCGCCCTTGGCCATGGCGCGCGCCAACGCCACCCGCTGCTGCTGTCCGCCTGAGAGCTCGGCCGGATAGCGCTCCAGAAACATTTCGATATGCAGTTTTTCGGCCAGCTCGCGCACGCGCTGATCAACATTCTTCTCAGCGCGCAATTTCAGCGGCGAAGCAATGTTGTCACGCACCTTCAACGACGGGTAATTGATGAACTGCTGATAGACCATGGCCACGTTGCGCTCGCGCACCGGCACGCCGACCACGCTCTGTCCATTCACCAGCACGCGCCCGCTGGAGGGCACATCCAGCCCCGCCATGATGCGCATCAGGCTGGTCTTACCGGCCTGGGTGGCACCCAGCAACACCGTCACCGCACCGCTGCGCGGCGCCAGGCTCAGGTCGTACAGCCACGGCTGTGCGTCAACTTTCTTGCTGATGCTTTCCAAAGTCAATTGCATCCCGCTACCTTTATTGATGAGGTTGAAGTCGAATTAAGTTTTTCTATTTGGAGAATTATTGTTCGTTTCAATTCTTTTGTTATGGGTGTTTACCCTATAAATGTTCTTTTTGATTCGCTTTACAGTCATCCCATCTCCTCACTTGGGTTACAACACCAGCATGAATCGAAACCCCAGACAGCTCACTTTGCTCTCCGTGGTGCAAGCCCAGGGCTCGGTTACGGTGGAACAACTGGCGACCCAGCTCGGCGTGACGCTGCAAACCGTGCGGCGGGACGTCCAGCGCCTCGCGGACGAGGGCTTGCTCACCCGTTTTCATGGCGGCGTGCGCGTGCCCAGCTCCACCACCGAGAACATTGCGCACCCGCAGCGCGAAAGCCTGAATGCGCAGGGCAAGCGGCGCATCGCGCGCGCCATCGCGGCGGCCGTGCCCAACGACTGCTCGCTGATCCTGAACATTGGCACCACCACCGAGGCCATCGCCAGGGCCCTGCTGCGCCACAGCGGGCTGCGGGTCATCACCAACAACCTCAATGTCGCGATGATCCTGAGCGCCAGCCCGAGCTGTGAAGTGATTGTGGTGGGCGGCGTGGTGCGCGGACGCGACCAAGGCATCGTCGGCGAAGCGGCGGTGGATTTCATCCGCCAGTTCAAGGTGGACATTGCCGTGATCGGCATCTCCGGCATCGAGGCCGACGGCTCCCTGCGTGACTATGACTACCGCGAAGTCAAAGTCTCGCAAACCATCATCGCCCAAGCCCGTGAGGTCTGGCTGGCCGCGGATATCAGCAAGTTCAACCGCCCCGCCATGGTGGAGGTGGGCAAGCTGTCCCAGATTGACCGCCTGTTCACCGATGCCCCGCCGCCCGAGCCTTTTCCCGCACTGCTGGCCGAGGCCCAGGTGCGCTTTGATGTGTCCCTGGCCTGACGCCCTCCCCTCCTCCTACGCAAGCGCACCACTATGACCTATCTGCTCGCCCTGGACCAGGGCACCTCCAGCTCGCGCAGCATTGTTTTTGACGCCGCTGGCCAGATCGTGGCCCAGGCGC
>JAKFXU010000338.1 GCA_021731215.1 Rhodoferax sp. | reverse complement strand
TCACGCCTTGCCAGAACACCCCATGACGACCCACTCGGGCACGTCCAACTGCGGTTTCTAGGGTAATTCGACCGTCGCAAGGCAAAGCGCCTCAGGCCCCTATTCATCGGGTCGGAGGCGCTTTTTTCAATGTCGAAGCGAAATCACGATCAGTGCGAGAGACTTCTCATCTCTGCATACAGATCAGTTTTCCCTTCAAATCCAATACCTGGCAGGGCCGGCAGGTTCACGTAGCCGTTTTCCACCTTGACGCCGTCGGGGAAACCACCGTATGGCTGGAACAAGTCAGGATAGGACTCGTTGCCCCCCAGCCCCAGGCCCGCCGCGATCGCCAACGACATCTGGTGGCCGCCGTGCGGGATGCAGCGACTGGGCGACCAGCCATGGTCTTTGAGCATGGCCAGTGTGCGCAGGTATTCGACCAGACCGTAGCTCAAGGCGCAGTCGAACTGCAGCCAGTCCCGGTCAGAGCGCATGCCGCCATGGCGGATCAAATTGCGCGCATCCTGCATGGAGAACAGGTTTTCGCCCGTGGCGAGACTGCCCTGATAGACTTCACCCAGCCGGGCCTGCAGTTCATAGTCGAGCGGGTCGCCCGCTTCCTCGTACCAGAATAGCGGGTAGGCGGACAGCGCCTTGCCATAGTCCATCGCCGTCTGCAAGTCGAAACGGCCATTGGCGTCCACCGCGAGTTGCTGCCCCGGCTGCAACAGTTGGAGCACGGACTCGATGCGAGCCATGTCATCGGCCAGCGAGGCGCCGCCAATCTTCATCTTGACGACCGAGTAGCCGCGCTCCAGATAACTCGTCATCTCGCGGCGCAAGCCGTCCAGCCCCTTGCCGGGGTGGTAGTAGCCACCCGCCGCATAGACGAAGACGCGCGGGTTCGCCGAGCCATTGCCGTAGCGTTGCGCCAGCATTTCATGGAGCGGTTTTTGCTCGATTTTGGCCACAGCATCCCACACTGCCATGTCGATGGTGCCCACCGCCACCGAGCGCTCGCCATGGCCGCCCGGTTTTTCGTTGGACATCATGCAGGTCCAAACCTTGTGCGGGTCGAGGTTGTCGCCGCCCTCGCTCAGCAAGCTGGCCGGAGCCGCCTCCAGCACGCGCGGGCGAAAACGTTCGCGGATCAGGCAACCCTGGCCATAACGGCCATTCGAATTGAAGCCGTAGCCAATAACGGGCTTGCCGTCTCGTACCACGTCGGTCACCACAGCCACCAGGCTGAGCGTCATCTTCGAGAAGTCGATGTAGGCGTTGCGAATGTCCGACTTGATCGGACGTGTCGATTCGATGATGTCAACAATTTTCATGAAAAAAATTCCCTAGCGCGGCAGCGATGCGCCGCCGCAGATTTGAAGGTCCTGTCCGGTGATGGCCGCCGCCTGGGGCGACAGCAGGAACGCCACCAGGGCCGCCACTTCGGTCGGGTCGATGTAGCGGCCAATCGGAGGCAACTGGGGGGCGCTGCCGGCGCGCGCCGGGTCGTTCAGCATGGCGGTCTGGGTGGCGGCCGGCGAGACCACATTGATAGTCACGCCGCTGGCCGCCACCTCACCGGCCCAACTGCGCGCCATTGCAATCAGTGCCGCTTTCACCGCCGCATACTGGCTGCGCCCGGCCATGCCTTGTGCCACGCGGCTGCCAATCAGCACCACGCGTCCCTGGCCGCGACTCGCCATGGCTGGCACCAGTGTCTGTGCCAACTGGGTGGCCGACCGCACATGCAGGCGCCACATGGCTTCACCGGCCTGCAGATCGAGCGATGCCAGCGGCGCGGTGCGCATCCAGCCCGCGGCATGCATCAGCGCCGTCACCGGCGACTCGGCCTGCAGGGCGCACGCAATGGCGTCGCTGTCGGTCATATCCACCCCTATGGGCGTGAAGTTGGCGTCCACCAGCAGCGGGGCCGACAGGTCCCAGCCGCTCACATGCCAGCCCTGCGCCAGCAGGTGCCGCGCTATCGCCAGGCCGATACCCGAGCTGCTGCCGGTGACCAGCGCGTGCGCCCTGACAGGGCTGTTACTCGGCACGAATGCCCCCTTCGGCAATGATCTTGGCGGAACGGACCATGTCGTCACGCTGGAAGCGGGCGAAGTCTTCCATGGACCCGCCGCCCACCAGCAGCCCCTGCTGGATCAGCTTGTCTCGCATCTCGCCGCTCAAGGCCTTGTTGATCTCGGCATTCAGACGCTGGGCAATCTCGAGCGGCAGCTTGGCTGGTCCCCAGACGCCGTACCAGCTGTAGAACTCATAGCCGGGGATAGTCTCGCCGACGGTGGGCACCTCGGGCAGGGTGGACACGCGGGTCGCGGAGGTCACGCCAATGACCTTGAGCATGCCGCTTTTGTAGAAGTTGTAAGAGCCCAGGATCGGGTCGACAAAGCCGTTGATCTGGCCACCGATCAGGTCCTGAAAGGCCGGCGCCGTTCCCTTGTAGGGGACGATCAGAAAATCCAGGTTGGCCGAGCGGCGCAGCAGCTCCGTGGACAGATGGCCGGCCGAACCGGTCGATCCAATGGCAAACGCCAGCTTCCCCGGGTTCGCCTTGGCGTAGGCAATCAGGCCCTTGATGTCCTGCACCGGCAGATTCTTGTTCACTGCCACCGACAGCGGCGCCTTGGCCACCAGCACCACCGGCAAAAAATCACGCGTGACGTCATACAGCGGCGTCTTGACCGTCATCGGCGCCGTGGTGAAGGTGGACGCATTGAACAGCAGGGTGTAGCCGTCGGCCGGGGCCTTGGCCACGGCGTCGCCACCGATCATGCCCTGGGCGCCTGGCCTGTTGTCCACAATAAAAGTCTGGCCGGTTTGCTCGGTCAGCTTCTGGGCCAGCATGCGGCCCACCGTGTCCAGCGTGCCGCCGGGCGGAAATGGAATGATCATCTTGACTGGCCGGTTCGGCCAGGCCTGCGCCATGGCTACGGCACTGGCGCCCAGCAAAGCAGTGGCCAGCAAGGTCCGAATGAAGTTTTTTCGATTCATGATGTTGATCTCCTCGAATGATTTTTTTAAGCCATTACTTCAGCAGGCCGGCGCTGGCCACGGCCTGGCGGATCAGTTCGTTTTCTGCCACCGATGGCGCATGCGTGGGCGGGCGCACATGGGCGCTCTCCAGCACACCGGCAAACTTCATGGCGGCTTTCATGCGGGCATGGGCTTCGCCGGTGGGCTCGCCCGCGCCATAAACGGCTTCCTTGATCGGGGTGATGAGGCCCTGGATCTTCATGGCCTGGTGCAGGTCGCCGGCTTTCACGGCGTCAAACAAATCGATGATCAGTTGCGGGATGGCACTGGCAAAGCCGACCAGCGCGCCGTCCACGCCCTGCACCATGGAGGCCAGCAGATACTCGTCGTGACAGGTCAGGATCGCCTTGCTTGGGTCGGCATCACGGATGGCCTTGATGTCGCGCGCATATTTGCTCATCTCGCGCTGGCCCACCTTGAAGGCCTGCACATAAGGCAGGCGCGCCAGATCGGCCAGCAGTTCAGACGAATACGAGGCCTGGGTGCGGGCCGGGTAGACGTGGCACACCAGATCGAGCTGGGAGGCTTGCCAGATGGCGTCGAAATACTGCAGCGCGTGATCGGGATGAAAGCCGAAACGCAGCCAGTGGTGCGGCGGCATCACGTCCAGCGCCTGGGCGCCGGCTTCCACGGCGAGGCGCGCATGCTCGGCGGCTTCGGTCAGGCCTTCGCAAACAATCGACGAAATCACCGGCAGGCGACCTTTGAGTTCGTCGGCCACGATGCGTGTGACCCGGGCGCGCTCCAGCGGCGTGAGCGAAAACACTTCCCCGGTGTGGCCGTTGGTCATGACCGCAACCACGCCCTTGTGGCCGGCCAGCCAGGAGGCAAGGCGGCGCAGGGCCGGCTCGTCTATGCTGTTGTCGGTCTTGAACGGGCAGGCGATGGCGGGAATAATCCCTCGATAATTGGCGATGGTGGGCATAGAGTCTCCTGATTTACTGGTTGAAAAAAGATGTCTGAATGATCGGCCACACCGCCCCACTCCGTCCAATACTCGAAACGCATAGAACTATTCACTTATGGGCCCCGGCAACCGACCGCTTGATCTTGAATGGCTGGAAGACTTCCTGGCCCTGGCCGACAACGGCAATTTTTCGCGGGCGGCGCAAGTCCGTGCCATTGCCCAACCCGCGTTCAGCCGCCACATCAAGTCGCTGGAGGAGTGGGTCGGGGTGGACCTGTTTGACCGCAGCGCGCACCCGGTGTCGCTGACCGAGGCGGGCAAGCGTTTTCACCCCTCGGTCGATGACCTGCTGCAACGCTTGGAGGTTTCTCGCCTCAGGGCCCGCGCAGCGCATGAGCAGGCTGCGGTGAGCCTGCGATTCGCCGCCACGCACGTCCTATCCTTGAGTTTTTTCCCAAGCTGGTTGAGTGGTATCGAGGCGCAGTTGCGACTCGGACCGATTCAGATCATTTCAGACAACCTGGTGGCCTGCGAGGAATTGATGTTGCAGCGGCGCATTCAATTTTTGCTGTGCCATGGGCACGCGTCGGTGGCCAGCCGCCTGGATAACGTT
>JAKFXU010000341.1 GCA_021731215.1 Rhodoferax sp. | reverse complement strand
ATCACCGAGCCACAGCGGCGCGCCCGCTCGTATCCGCATCAGCTCAGTGGTGGCCAGCGCCAGCGCGCCATGATCGCCATGGCGTTGGCGTGTCAGCCCAAATTGTTGCTGGCGGACGAACCCACCACCGCGTTGGACGTGACCCTGCGGGGCCAGATACTGGACCTGCTAGCCAGTTTTCAGCAAAAAAATGGCATGGCCGTGCTGATGATCACCCATGACCTGAATTTGGTGCGGCGTTTTGCCGAGCGCGTCATCGTCATGGAAAATGGTCATATCGTGGAGCAGGGCGCGGTGGCCGACGTTTTTGACCATCCGCAACACAGTTATACCCGGCGACTGATTGACAGCAAGCCGACCCGCGATGTAGATGAGCCGGCGCAGGCTGGCGGCGGACCGGCGGTAATGCAGGCGCGCGCGCTGCGGGTGAGCTATTCGATACCGCTGCCAGGCTTTAAAGGCTGGTTCAAGCACGGCGAGTTCGTGGCTGTACAGGGCGCTGACTTCACCATTGAGCCGGGGCAGACCTTGGGCGTCATTGGCGAGTCCGGCTCGGGCAAATCGACGCTGGCCTTGGCCGCACTGGGTTTGCTGCCTTTCGGGGGCGACCTGCAGGTGACGGGACAGGCCTGGGGTCTGAGCGCGGCCCATAACAAATCGATGCGCCGCGTCGTGCAAGTGGTGTTTCAGGATCCTTTTTCCTCGTTGTCACCGCGCCTGAGCGTGGAAGCGATTGTGGGAGAAGGGCTGCTGGTGCATGAGCCCGGCCTGTCGCCGGCGCAAACGCGCCTGCGGGTGGTGCAGGCGCTGCTCGATGTCGGCCTGGGGGTTGACCTGGAGGGTGCCCCGTTGACCGCGTTGCTGCAGCGTTATCCGCATGAGTTTTCAGGGGGCCAGCGCCAGCGCCTGGCGATCGCCCGGGCGCTGATCGTTCAGCCCCGGGTACTGGTGCTGGACGAACCGACCAGCGCGCTCGATGTGACGATCCAGAAGCAGGTGTTGCAACTGCTGCAGCGCCTGCAACGGGAGCGCGGCTTGAGTTATCTGCTCATCACCCACGATGTGGATGTGATTCGGGCCATGGCCCATCACGTCATGGTCATGAAGGACGGCCAGATCGTGGAGTCCGGCCCGGCCGCCCAAGTGCTGGCGGCCCCGGCCCATGCTTACACCCGAACCTTGCTGACGGCGGCTGGATAAAGCCTTAGAAATCAAGGCACTTGAGCCGTTTTTAAGGTACAATCCACGCTCACGACCAAACGGGCGGGTAACTACCGCCCGTTTTTTTTGGTCGATTGTTTTTGCACTGCATCTGAGCACAAATCACAAGTGGCACTGAAAGAAATTGTTGAGCAAACCGTGGCCGGTCTGGGCTACGACCTGGTGGAAACCGAGCGTTCCGCCGCTGGATTGCTGCGCATCACGATTGACTTGCCGTGGTCGGCGCCGGGTGCGGGTAGCGCAGTGGCGCAGTTTGTGACGGTGGAAGACTGCGAGAAAGTCACGCGTCAGTTGTTGTTTGCGCTTGAAGTCGATGGCGTCGAGTTCAAGCGGCTTGAAGTGTCCTCGCCGGGCATTGACCGCCCGTTGCGGCATGAGAAAGATTTTGAGCGCTTTGTCGGGCAGGTGATTGATGTCACGCTGAAGGCGCCCATTGGGGCGACGGCGGGGGCGCTGGTCAGTGCCAGCCGCAAGAAGTTTCGCGGCACTTTGGAGCGCAGCCAGGGCGAGGCTGGGGTTTTGGGCTGGCAAATCGTCTGGAGCGATGCGCCAGTGGTCAAGCCGGGTCAAAAAGTCAGCAAGAAGAGATTGCCGGCGCCGCTGCAAGCCCTGGGCTTCACGCTCGATGAGCTGCGGGAGGCGCGATTGGCGCCCATCGTCAGCTTCAAGGGCCGGGGCGCCACGGGTGGCACAGAGTCGAATTTGGATTGAATTGAAACAGGAGAGTCATGGCATGAATCGCGAAATGTTAATGCTGGTGGAAGCCATCTCACGCGAGAAGAACGTGGAGCGTGATGTGGTGTTTGGCGCGGTCGAGGCGGCGCTGGCACAGGCGACAAAAAAGCTTTACCAGGGCGACGTGGATATCCGCGTCGCGGTTGATCGCGACAGCGGCAGCTACGAAACGTTTCGGCGCTGGCATGTGGTGCCCGATGAAGCGGGCCTGCAACTGCCCGACCAGGAAATCCTGTTGTTCGAAGCCAAGGAACAGATTTCTGACATCGAGGTGGATGAATACATCGAAGAAACGGTGGAATCGGTGCCGATTGGCCGCATTGGCGCCATGGCGGCCAAGCAGGTCATTCTGCAAAAAATTCGCGATGCCGAGCGCGAGATGTTGCTTAACGACTTCATGTCGCGCGGCGACAAGATTTTTGTCGGCACCGTCAAACGCATGGACAAGGGTGACCTGATCATCGAAAGCGGCCGGGTCGAAGGCCGCCTGCGCCGCAGTGACATGATCCCCAAGGAAAACCTGCGTACTGGTGACCGCGTGCGCGCCATGATCATGGAGGTAGACCTGACCCTGCGCGGTGCGCCGATCATCCTGTCGCGCTCGGCGCCCGAGTTCATGATCGAACTGTTCCGCCAGGAAGTGCCGGAAATCGAGCAAGGTCTGCTGGAGATCAAATCCTGCGCCCGCGACGTTGGTTCACGCGCCAAGATCGCCGTCTTGTCCCATGACAAACGGGTCGACCCGATCGGCACCTGTGTCGGCGTGCGTGGCACCCGCGTCAATGGCGTCACCAACGAGCTCGCCGGTGAGCGCGTCGACATTGTGCTGTGGAGTGAAGACCCGGCGCAATTTGTGATTGGCGCACTGGCTCCGGCCAATGTCTCTTCCATCGTGGTGGACGAAGAGCGCCACGCCATGGACGTGGTGGTGGACGAAGAGAACCTGGCGATTGCGATCGGACGCGGCGGCCAGAACGTGCGCCTGGCGGCCGAGCTAACGGGCTGGAAAATCAACATCCTGGACGCCGCCGAGTCGGCCCAGAAGCAGGCCAGCGAGACCGACTCCGGGCGCAAACTGTTCATGGAAAAGCTCGATGTTGATGAAGAGATTGCCGACATGCTGATTGCCGAAGGTTTTACCAGTCTGGAGCAAGTGGCCTATGTGCCGCTGGAAGAGATGCTCGAGATCGAAAGCTTCGACGAAGACACGGTCAACGAACTGCGCACCCGCGCCAAGGACGCGCTACTGACCATGGAAATCGCGCATGAAGAGAGTGTTGAAGAAGCATCGCTCGATTTGCGCGACCTCGAAGGCGTCTCCCCCGAACTGCTCGGCAAGTTGGCAGATGGCGGCGTTCACACCCGTGACGAATTGGCCGATCTGGCCGTTGACGAACTCACAGAAATTACCGGCCAGTCTGCGGACGAAGCCAAGACCTTGATCATGAAGGCGCGCGCACATTGGTTTGCCAATGACGCCGCTTCTCAAGAGTAGTGGTTATGCAATCGAAGATTCAGTGATGGCTAACAATTGCCCGCAGGGCTTGTTATGCCGAACTAAAGGTTACACAACAAATGTCCAGTACGACCGTCGCCGAGTTTGCATCAGAACTCAAAAAACCAACCGATACGCTGCTTGAGCAGCTCAAATCGGCGGGCGTTGCCAAATCGGCAGCTTCCGACAAGCTGACCGACGCTGACAAGCAGCGTCTGTTGAGCCATTTGCAGGCCAGCCATGGCACCGCCAGTGCCGAGCGCAAGAAAATTACGCTGGTCAAGAAGTCGACCAGCGAAATAAAACAGGCTGATGCCAGCGGCAAGGCGCGCACCATTCAGGTCGAGGTGCGCAAGAAGCGCACCTTTGTCCGCCGTGAGGATGGGGTCGAGGTGCCGGTGGAGGTCGCCGAGGCAGAACACGAGCTGGACGCCGCCCCGCTGATCGACAACGCCGAGTTGGCGCGTCGGGAGGAAGAGGCGCGTCGCCAGGCTGAGTTGATTCGGCGCCAGGAAGAAGAACTGTCGGAGCGCCGGCGTCAGCGCGAGGAGCAGGAAGAAAAGACGCGTCAGGCGGTTGAGAAAGCCGCTGCCAAGGCGACTGAAGCGGCCCAAGCGCATGCGCTCAAAGAAAAAAACAAGCCGGCACCCCCAGCGCCACAAGCACAAGAGGCCATAGACAGCGCAGCAGCCAAGGTTTTGCAGGCGGCCGAAAAAGCCGAAGCTGTGGCCAAGGCGCAAGCGCTGGCACGCGAAAAAGCGCAAGCCGATGCCAAAGCGCGCGCGGCCGAAGATGTTGCGCGCGCGGCCGATCTGGGTGAGCGCAGGCGCAAGGCAGAGACCGAAGCCGCTGCCATTCGGTTGATGATGTCATCACCGGCGAAAAAAGCACCGGTGGTAAAAAAACCGGAAGAAATCAAGTCCGATGTGGCCAAGGCTGGCATGAAAGGCACGCTGCACAAACCTGCCGCAGGGGCGGTGTCCGCCAAGCCGGTCAAGCCCGCTGTGGCTGGCGCACCGGTTGCCGGTGCAGTGGCTGGCGCCGGAAAAGAAGTCAAATCGGCCAAACTCTCCAGCAGTTGGGCCGGCGATCCGGCCAAGAAGAAAGCC
>JAKFXU010000339.1 GCA_021731215.1 Rhodoferax sp. | reverse complement strand
TCCTTCAAGGCGCCGCCCAAGACCTTTGAAGTTCTCAACATCGGGGGGGCTCTGTCAGGCCAATGATGGGTCAGTTCGCCGGCAACGCAAGCGCGCATCATGAAGAACGAACATGCTCTCCTGAACGGCCGCCGCCGGCAGCGCGGGGCGGTGATGATCATGTTCGGTCTGACGCTGGTAGTGCTGATCGGGTTTGCCGGTCTGGCCATCGACCTGGGGCGCTTTTTTGTGGTCAAGGCGGAGCTACAGAATGCCATGGACGCCTGTGCCTTGTCGGCTGCGTCGCAGTTGCGGCCCGGTCGAAATGATGCCAATGCCCTGACCCGGGCCGTGGCTTACGGCCGTGTTTTTACCACCGGTGGCACTGCTGACAATGATGCCATCAAAAACCGGGCCAATTTTCAGAGCGGGGTGGTGGCCATTGCGGACACTCAAATTACATTTTCGGCCACGCTCATGCCCGATACAAACTATCAAGTCAGCACCACGACCGACCTCTACAAGACGGCTCAGTATGCCAAGTGCGACTACCCGTTGGCCGGTTTGCCGGTCTATTTCATGCGGGTACTCAACCTCATAGGGCTAGGCCCCTTCACCACCCAAACCGTGCGTGCCATGGCGGTGGCGACGCAGGGGCCTCAAATCTGCAATTTGATCCCGGTCGGCGTTTGCCCACGAGCCGGGATGAGCGGAACATCCACCCCGCCATATGGCTTCAACGTGGGAGATTGGTTGAAGCTAGGCGACCCAGATGCCTCTCAAGTGAGAGGGTGGTTTCATTGGATTCAATTTCCAGGACAGGCCAATGGTGCCAATGGGTTACGGGATGCCCTACTGGAGAAAGGTGATTGTGTTATTCCGGCCTCGGCCAGTCAGCCGCAGGGGGGCACTATCAATGTGGCGGAATGGGCCTGGAACAAGCGGCTCGGAATTTACAAGGATGATGAACCTGCAACGGTTCCGCCTGACAAAACCGGCTATTCCTATTTCAATCACACAGACCCTGGAACGGGTACTTACTTTCCTTGGGCGAACTGGCGAAATTACCCTGATACAAACCCGGGGACTGGCGCTCGGGCTTTCCCGCATTACACCAGCACTGCACTGCCTGGTTTTCTAAATTATCGGGATTCTTTCCTTCAAAACACCCCCAATTCAGCAGTTGCAGACCCTGGTATTTTGCAACCCAGCAATCAGTATGTTGCTTCTAATGGACCTACTGGTGAGCATTCCTCATTTGGTCGGACAGACAGGCGCCTTGTCATCATTCCCATCATGAATTGCACAGACACTAATGTGGTGCAAATGGTGGAGGACCCGGTGAGTAATAAGCCAGTCTTGGCGTGCGCACTCATGCTGAACCCGTTTGGGCAGGTGGGGGGAGACAAGATATCAGGCAAGATCGAATACTTGGGTCTAGTTGGCGCTGGCAGCCCCTGCGGTAATGCCAATGTGACAGGACCGAATATGTCGGTGCTGGTCAAGTGAGGTCCATGATGAAACTTCACCAACAAAAAGGCGTGGCGGCGGTGGAATTGGCACTGATCATGGTGCCGATGCTGATACTGTGTTTTGGCATCGTCGAGGTGGGACGCGCGCTGTATTACTACGACGGCCTGGTCAAGGCCACCCGCGGTGCCGCCCGTTATCTCACGCAGCAAGACTTGAATGACACCGCTTCATATAACGCAGCGGTGGCAATTGCCAGGTCGCTGGCTATTTGCGGAAAGAAAATTTGCGCCGCCAGCGATCCAAAACTCGTGCTGGGGCTGGACAACCCGTCACAAGTAACAGTCACAAGTTATCCCACTGTGCTGACCGGGGCGGGCAGCGTCAGTCTGGTGTCCGTGAACATTGCCAGCGTAAATTTCACCTCGTTTCTACCATACAGCATTGCCAGTTTCACGTACTCCCCGGTGAAGGTCACCATGGCCTGGAGCACGACATGAAGCCGATGTTGATGTCCCATGCTGCTAGAAAACTCACGTCATTGCGCCGGCAAGCGGGTGCCGCGATCGTCGAATTTGCCTTGGTGGCCTTGATTTTTCTGACGATCCTGATCGGCATCATGGAATTCGGCCGCTGGCTGTTCACGCTCAATGCCGCGAGCGAAGCAACCCGCTGGGGTGCCCGGCTGGCGGTGGTTTGTGGCAGTACCGACACTCAAATAAATTCGTATGTGGCGGTCATGTTGCGTAGCGGCAATGGCAGCATTACGACAGTTCGTGACCCGGCGGCCTGCGCCACCGCTGACTGCCTGGTCACCGCTAGATTGGTGGGTGCGACCTTCACGCCGCTGATTCCATTTTTGGGTGGCAGCTACGCCATACCGAATTTCACCACCAGTCTGCCGCGTGAGGCCTTGGGCAGTGCCGGTAGCGCCACCGATGTCTGCCCGTGACCAAAAGCCTTGATCAAAAAGAAACCACCATCATGACCATCAAAGTATCAGCCATCTGCAGCGCCGAGGCGACGCGCGCGGCGCTGGTTGGCGCCGATGCGACTTCGATCGGGGCGGTGTTGACGGTGCATACCGGGTCGGCGCAGACGCTGGCCAGCGTGCTGCGCCGCGATCAACCCGATGTGCTGCTGCTGGATTTGCCGGTTGCCGACGAACAGGCGATGGAGCAGATTGAAGCGGCCTTGATGACGGCGCCCGGCGCGCACCTGGTGCTGGTCAGCGCGGACAGCTCGCTGGAATTGCTCAAGCGCGCCATGCGCGCCGGCGTGCGCGAGCTGCTGCCGGCGCCCATGAGCCTCATGACGGTGCAGCGGGCGCTAAAACATGCGCAGGGGCACCAGTCGCTCCATAGCCGTGAGCCCGATGTTGCGGGCCAGGTGCTGGCCCTGATTCCGGCCAAGGGCGGCGCCGGCGCCACCTTTCTGGCGACCAATCTGGCTCATGCCTTGTCCAAGCAGGGCAAGCGCGTGGCCGTGATTGATCTCAACCTGTATTTTGGCGATGCGGCCATCTTCCTGGGCGACAAGAAAATCGTCTCCAGCGTGGTCGATCTGGCCCGTCAAACGGAGCGGCTGGACTCGGCCTTGTTGCACTCCAGCATGATCAAGCTGAGTGAAAATTTGCATTTGCTGGCGGCCTCCGAACTGCCGGAAGACGTCAATGAGGTGTCGACCGCCGGCGTCGAGAAGATCATCGAGCTGGCTCGCAGCCACTACGATTTCGTGCTGCTCGACGTCAGCAGCACGCTGGACCCGGTGGCCATCAAGGCGCTGGATCTGGCCGACACGATCTGCCTGGCGCTGCAGTTGAATCTGCCCTTTATTCGTGCCGCCACCCATATGGCAGCGGTGTTTCGGGAGCTGGGCTATGCACGCGACAAATTGAGCGTGATCGTCAATCGCTATGAAAAGGGCGGCAGCATCACTCTAGCGGATGTGGAAAAGGCGACCCAGCTAAAAATTGGCCGCACCCTTCCCAACAGTCACCTCGCGGTCACCGCATCGGTCAATCAGGGTGTTCCCTTGTTAGAGATGGCGCCGCGTGACCCGGTGGCGCGCGCCTTGCGCGCTTGGGCGCAAGAACTGGCACCACCCCCGGTGCAGGGCAACAGGGGGTGGTGGCATGGACTGGTGAAGTCTTCGGCATGAAGACGGCATCCATTTAGCAACAAACGAAAGAGCAAACATCATGAACCTTCGAGATCGGAAACAGGATAGCAAAACCGTACCGAAATCGACTGATTTCGGCTCCGAATCGCGTTTGCCAGCGACGCCGCAATACTATGAACTCAAGGCGAAGTTGCACGGTCAGTTGCTGGGGCGCGTTGATCTGGAGGTGCTGGGCAGCATGGCGCCAGAACGCCTGCGCGAGGAACTCGGTTCACTGGTCGAGAAATTGCTGGCCGAGTCTGGCGTGGCGCTGAACGCGACCGAACACAAAAAGATGATTCAGGACATCCAGGATGAGGTGATGGGTTTGGGGCCGCTCGAACCCTTGCTGGCTGATGCCAGCGTGTCCGACATTCTGGTCAACGGCCCGAGCAAAGTGTATGTGGAGCGCCATGGCCGCATCGAGCTGACCGACATCGTTTTTGCGGATGCCGCGCACTTGATGAAAATTATTGACAAAATTGTGTCGCGCATCGGGCGTCGCATCGATGAATCGAGCCCGATGGTGGACGCCCGCTTGCCGGACGGTTCGCGCGTCAATGCCATCATTGCGCCGTTGGCCCTCGATGGCCCGCTGCTCTCCATTCGCCGCTTTGCCGTGGTGCCCTTGCGCATGGAAGATTTGGTCCATAACAAATCGCTCACGCCCGAGTTGGCGCAACTGCTGGCCGGCATGGTGCGCGCCAAGATGAACATCCTGATTTCAGGCGGCACCGGGACCGGCAAGACCACGCTGCTCAACGTCATGTCCGGCGCCATTCCGGGCAACGAGCGGATCGTGACGATCGAAGATGCGGCCGAGCTGCAATTGCAGCAGCCGCACGTGGTCCGCCTTGAAACCCGCCCGCCCAATATTGAAGGCAAGGGCGAGGTCAATCAACGCGCCCTGGTGCGCAACAGCCTGCGCATGCGACCCGACCGCATCATTGTGGGCG
>JAKFXU010000340.1 GCA_021731215.1 Rhodoferax sp. | reverse complement strand
ACCGTACGCAGTCGTCGGGCATCGGCTTTGGCGCCTCGGTCAAAAGCAAGGAGCAACGCAGTCTGAGCGAGGTCTTCAAGGAAGTCGAGCCGGAAGACCTGATCAAATTCGGCTTGATCCCTGAGCTGGTCGGGCGCATGCCGGTGGTGGCAACGCTGGCTGAACTCAGTGAAGAGGCATTGGTGCGGATTTTGACCGAGCCCAAGAATGCCCTGGTCAAGCAGTACGGCAAGTTGCTGGCCATGGAGGGTGTTGATCTTGAAATACGCCCCTCGGCCTTGAAGGCGATTGCCAAAAAGGCGCTGGCGCGCAAGACCGGCGCCCGCGGCTTGCGCTCGATCCTGGAGCAGGCATTGATCGACACCATGTACGAGCTGCCCAATGCCACCAACGTGGACAAAGTGGTGGTCGATGAGTCCACCATTGAAGAGAACAAGCCGCCCTTGCTGGTTTATCGTGAGGTTGCGAAGAAGGCCTGATTTAGTCCGTTTTCGCAGCGGTTTACTTATATTTGAGGCGCTCATAGCGGGTCAATAATCAGTCGCGGCTTGAAAATCCGCGCTATTGATCCATATTCAACAGGTCATGAAAAGGTCCCTTATGTCTGGTCATACCCCACTGCCTGCTACCCCCATTGATTTGCCACTGCTGCCCTTGCGCGACGTGGTTGTTTTCCCGCACATGGTAATCCCGCTTTTTGTGGGCAGGCCCAAGAGCATCAAGGCGCTGGAAGCGGCCATGGAGTCCGAGCGCCGCATCATGCTGGTGGCGCAAAAGGCCGCCGCCAAGGATGACCCGCTGGTGAGCGACATGTTTGATGTCGGCTGTGTCTCGACCATCCTGCAAATGCTCAAACTGCCCGATGGCACGGTCAAGGTGCTGGTGGAAGGCCAGCAGCGTGCGCGTGTGAACAAGATTGAAGAAGGCGAGTTGCATTTTTCGGCCAACGTCACGCCGGTGCAAGCGCTGCCAGAGCCTGACATCAAGCCACGCGGAAAAGCCAGTGAAATCGAGGCCTTGCGGCGCGCCGTGATGCAGCAGTTTGATCAGTACGTCAAGCTCAACAAGAAAATTCCACCCGAAATACTTACTTCCATCTCCGGCATTGATGACTCCGGACGGTTGGCCGACACCATTGCTGCCCATTTGCCGCTGAAGCTAGACAACAAACAGGCGGTGCTGAATCTGGCGGGGGTCAAGGAACGTCTTGAAAACCTGTTTGAGCAGATTGAGCGTGAAGTCGACATCCTCAACGTGGACAAGAAAATTCGCGGTCGCGTCAAACGGCAGATGGAAAAAAACCAGCGTGATTTCTACCTGAACGAACAGGTCAAAGCGATCCAGAAAGAACTGGGCGAAGGTGAAGAAGGTTCTGACATCGACGAGATCGAGAAAAAAATCAAGTCCGCCCGGATGCCCAAGGAAGCGCTGAAAAAAGCCGAAGGCGAGTTGAAAAAGCTCAAGCTCATGTCGCCCATGTCAGCCGAGGCGACCGTGGTGCGCAACTACATTGATGTGTTGACCGGCCTGCCCTGGGCGGGCAAGACCAAGATCAAGCACGATTTGGGCAATGCCGAAAAAGTGCTGAACGAAGACCACTACGGTCTGGACAAGGTGAAAGACCGCATTCTTGAATATCTTGCGGTGCAGCAACGGGTTGACAAAGTGAAAGCGCCGATTTTGTGTCTGGTCGGCCCACCCGGCGTTGGCAAGACCTCGCTCGGGCAGTCGGTGGCCAAGGCCACCGGGCGCAAGTATGTGCGCATGGCCTTGGGGGGCGTGCGTGACGAGGCTGAAATTCGTGGCCACCGCCGCACTTATATTGGTGCGATGCCGGGCAAGGTGTTGCAAAGCCTGTCCAAGGTTGGCACGCGCAACCCCTTGTTCTTGCTGGATGAAATTGACAAACTGGGAACCGACTTCCGGGGCGACCCGTCGAGTGCGCTGCTGGAGGTGCTCGACCCCGAGCAAAACCACAAATTTGGCGACCATTATGTCGAGGTTGACTTTGATTTGAGCGACGTCATGTTTGTGGCGACGTCCAACTCGATGAATATTCCGCCGGCATTGCTCGACCGCATGGAAGTGATTCGCCTGTCCGGTTATACCGAAGACGAAAAAACCAGCATTGCCACCAAGTTTCTGCTGCCCAAGCAACTCAAGAACAATGGTGTCAAGGAAGAAGAGCTGCTGGTCAGCGACGATGCGGTGCGCGATATCGTGCGCTACTACACGCGGGAGGCCGGTGTGCGTTCGCTGGAGCGCGAACTTTCCAAAATTTGCCGCAAAGTGGTGAAAGGCCTGCAACTCAAGAAGCTGCTGCCGCAGGTCAAGGTGACGGCCGATAACCTCAATGATTATCTCGGTGTGCGCAAGTTCAGCTATGGCCGGGCCGAGCAACAAAATCAGGTCGGTCAGGTCGTCGGTTTGGCCTGGACCGAGGTCGGCGGCGATCTGCTGACGATCGAGGCTGCCATGATGCCCGGTAAAGGCGTGATCACGCGCACCGGCTCGCTGGGGGATGTGATGAAGGAGTCGGTCGAGGCCGCGCGCACCGTGGTGCGCAGCCGCTCGCGCCGGCTCGGCATCAAGGACGAATTCTTCGAAAAGAAAGATATTCACATTCACGTGCCTGACGGCGCTACGCCCAAGGACGGCCCCAGTGCCGGTGCTGCCATGACGACCGCTTTTGTCTCCGCCATGACCGGTATTGCGGTGCGCGGTGATGTGGCCATGACCGGCGAAATAACCTTGCGTGGCGAGGTGACCGCCATTGGCGGTCTGAAGGAAAAGCTGCTGGCGGCCTTGCGTGGTGGCATCAAGACGGTGCTGATACCGGAGGAAAATGCCAAGGACTTGCAGGATATTCCCGCGAACGTGAAAAACGGGCTTGAGATCGTGCCGGTGCGCTGGATCGACAAGGTGCTGGAACTTGCGCTCGAGAGAATGCCAATGCCCTTGCCGGAGGAAGATACTGTGGTGGCGGGCGCTGCGGAAATTGCGGTGCCGGCCCCTGAGTTGGCGCGGTCGGTTAAGCACTGAATCGACTTATTGCGGAAATTTTTCCAAGGGTTCGAAAAGACTTAAAAAACGCGCTATAATTCAAGGCTTGAAACGCGGGAATAGCTCAGTTGGTAGAGCGCAACCTTGCCAAGGTTGAGGTCGAGAGTTCGAGACTCTTTTCCCGCTCCAAATTCCAAAAAGGGAAGCTCAGGCTTCCCTTTTTTGTCAGGAAAATTGGCGCGATAGCAAATCGGTTATGCAACGGATTGCAAATCCGTCTAGCCCAGTTCGACTCTGGGTCGCGCCTCCAAATAATTCCGGCTGGATGCTGCTCACAAGAGACTCGTCAGTCGATTTGACGAGGCCTTTTTTTGCTTCACAATAGGCAACCGTGCCCGGGTGGTGGAATTGGTAGACACATCGGACTTAAAATCCGCCGCTTTCCTGCATAAGGGGCGTACCGGTTCGATTCCGGTCCCGGGCACCAGTAGACTCACAATTCATGCCACGCTATAACACTCCATTCGAAATCCACGTCCATGGTCAGGTTACCCTGCGCGCGGAGGTTGTTTTTGACCAGTTGCAAGACGCCCTCAAGCCGCTCTGGAAGTATGCCGGGGCACGTTCGTTGGCTGATGCGGCCAGCAGTTCGTATGAAGACGAGCCCGGTATCAAGTTTGACCCGCAGGAACACCTGCTGCAGATGTGCTGGACGGTGGCCGGCGACGACGATTTTCGCCAGGTACTTGATGAAATATGCATGAACCTCAACGAGCTGGCGCAAACCGGTGCGGCGATTGAAGTCACGTTTTATGACGCAGAGTTTGACGATGAGGACGAAGATTCGGACGCCGAGTCGCGCGACGATTTCGTGGTGCTCTTTGTCGGGCCGGATCCGGCGGCCATCATGCAGGTACAGCGCGACTTGCTGGTGCAGGATGTGGTGAACATGATGGAGCGCCATTTTGATGGTGCCGAGCTGGGCGGCGTGGTGGCCGAAATCGACAAGCTGTTCAGCCAGCGTTTTGACGATCTGGTGAGTTCGCTGCAACTTGGCAGGCCGCCGCGCGGTTCGGGTGGCGGCCACGGCGGCATGGGCCATGGCGGGGGCCGCAAGCCGCGTCATTTGCATTGATCAAAGGTAGCCGCATGCCTTCGGTAGGCGCCTGGCGGATGCGTTCTTCAACTGTCAGTTCTTGTCAACGACCCGCCATAGCGCTTCCGCCGGTGCCGATAAAGCAGCCCGCGGGCGGAACAGACGAATTTCAACCGGGATATGCCAGCGCGGGCTGCCGGCTTGCAATAGCTGACCGGCACTGAGCTCGTCCTTGATCAGACTCTGGGGTAGCCAGGCAATGCCCCGTCCTTCCTTCGCCATGGTCTTGAGCAAAACGGCATGGTGGGCTGTGAAAACGGTGGTGAAAGGTGGTTCTTCTAGTGCCGATGGCATCAAGGTGCGCATGATGCGACCCAAGCCCGAGTCCTGCCCGTAGGCAAGCACCGGCACAGTCTTTTGCGCTGCATCGTCAATCCAGTGTTGGGGCCGCCCGTTGGCCTGAGGGGCAG
>JAKFXU010000342.1 GCA_021731215.1 Rhodoferax sp. | reverse complement strand
CCACTGCTCAAAGGCGTGCTGTACCGCGATGAAGATGCCCAGGCGTGGGCGGCGCTGCTCAAGCTGCAGGCAAGGGTGCGTGACTATGTGGCGCTGCTGGCGCTGGACCTGGTGCTGGATGAAGCCGAGGGCTACGCCTTTTTGCGTTCGCGCCCGCAGCTAGACGAGGACGCGCCCAAGTTGCCGCGGCTGGTGGCGCGCCGGCCCCTGAGTTTTCAGGTCAGCCTGTTGCTGGCACTGCTGCGTAAAAAACTGGCCGAGTTCGATGCCAGCGGCGGCGACACCCGATTGATTCTTTCGCGCGACGCCGTGGTGGACTTGATTCGTGTATTTTTGCCCGCCGGCAGCAATGAGTCGCGCCTGATGGACCAGCTAGAAACACATCTCAACAAAATGATCGATCTGGGTTTCGTCAGGCGCTTGAAGCCGCAGGCCAGCAGTGCCGGGCGCGCAGCGCAAGAGCCGGTGTACGAGGTGCGCCGCATCCTCAAGGCCTTTGTCGATGCGCAATGGCTGGCCGAATTTGATCTGCGTCTGGCCACCTACCAGGCGCAACTCGCCAAACCCGAGACAGGAGCCGCCGATGATTGAGCAGCAACTGCCCGGCCTGATTGAGGAGGCGGGCTTGGATGAGCTGGATTTCAGCGCCCATGAGTCGCTGGCGGGCTTTCGCCTGCTGCGGCTCGAAGTCTTCAACTGGGGCACTTTTGATAAAAAGGTCTGGACGCTGGAGCTGGGTGGCAAGAACGGGCTGCTGACTGGCGACATCGGCTCCGGCAAGTCCACGCTGGTCGATGCCATCACCACCCTGCTAGTGCCGGCGCAACGCATCGCCTACAACAAAGCCGCTGGCGCCGATGCGCGCGAACGCTCGCTGCGCTCCTATGTGCTGGGCCACTACAAGTCCGAGCGCAACGAGATCAGCGGCAACGCCAAACCGGTCGCCCTGCGGGACCAGAGCAACTACTCGGTGATCCTGGGCGTGTTTCACAACGCCGGCTTCGACCAGACGGTGACGCTGGCGCAGGTATTCTGGATCAAGGACGCGGGCGGCCAGCCCGAGCGCTTTTATGCCGTGGCGGAACAGCCCTTGGCGCTGGCCAGTGACTTCGCCCACTTTGGCACTGACATCGCCCAGTTGCGCAAACGCCTGCGCAAGAACGGCGTCGAGTTGTTTGACAGTTTTCCGCCCTACGGTGCACATTTTCGCCGCCGCTTTGGCATCGAGGGCGAACAGGCGCTGGAGCTGTTTCACCAAACGGTGTCGATGAAATCGGTCGGCAACCTGACCGATTTTGTGCGCCACCACATGCTGGAGCCGTTTGACGTGGCGCCGCGCATCCTGGGCCTGATTGCTCATTTTGACGACCTGAACCGGGCGCATGAAGCGGTGCTCAAAGCCAAGCAGCAGGTGGAACTGCTCTCGCCCCTGGTGGCCGACTGCGACCGGCATGCGGCGCTGCTGGCGGCCACCGACGAACTGCGCGCCTGCCGCGACGCCCTCAAGCCCCACTTTGCCGGGCTCAAGCTGGCCTTGATCGATACGCGCCTGGAGACCCTGGCTGACAACTTCAAAAGCGAAAGCGCCAAAATTGAGCGGCTTGAAGCGCGCAAAACAGGCCAGCAAATTCAGGAGCGCGAGCTGCGTCTGAGCATCGCCCAAAGTGGCGGCGACCGCATTGCTCACATCGAGGCGGAGATTGCCCGCCGGCAACTTGAGATATCACGGCGCAAAACCAACGCAGCGCGCTACGACGAATTGCGGCGAAAACTCAAGCTGCTGCAAGTGAGCAGCGCGGAAGACCTTCTGGTGCAACAGCAAACCTGCGTTCAAAAGCACGAGGTCGAGAGCAGCCGGGCGGTGGAACTGCAAAATGCGTGCAACGAGCTGGGCGTGACCTTTGCCCAGGGGCGCCAAGAACATGAGGCCCTGAGCGCCGAGATCACCAGCCTGCAGGGCCGGCGCAGCAACATCGACGCCCAGCAGATCGCCATGCGCGCCGCCCTGTGCCAGGCCCTGAAACTGCGGGAAGACAGCATGCCCTTTGCGGGCGAGTTGATCGAGGTACGCGACGATGAGCGCGACTGGGAGGGCGCGGCCGAGCGCTTGATGCACAACTTTGCGCTGTCCCTGCTGGTGCCGGAGGCGCACTACGCCAGGGTGGCCGAATGGGTCGATCAAACCCACCTGAAAGGCCGTTTGGTGTACTTTTGTGTGCGTGCGGTCCAGCCGGCGGAGTTGCCGTCTGCGCACGCCGATGCGCTGGTGCGCAAGCTGACGCTCAAACCCGATTCGCCGTTTTATACGTGGTTGGAAAATGCCGTCTGGCAGCGCTTCAACGTCGTGTGTTGCAGCACCCAGGAGCAGTTTCGCCGCGAGCCCAAAGCCATCACCCGCGCCGGGCAAAGCAAAGGCGGCGAGCGCCACGAGAAAGACGACCGGCACCGCATCGACGACCGCAGCCGCTACGTGCTGGGCTGGAGCAACACCGCCAAACTGGACGCGCTGAACGGCAAGAAGCGCGGGCTCGAAGCCAGCCTGGCCCACACCGGCAAGCAGCTCAGGGACGTGGACCGCGAGCAAGGCGAGATCAAAGAGCGCCTGAATACCCTGTCCAAACTGGTGGAGTACCGCGACTACGCCGAACTCGATTGGCCAGTCATCGCGCTGGAAGTGGCGAAGCTGGCGGACGAACTGTCGGCGCTGAAAACCGCCTCCGACGTGCTGCAGGCCCTGACAAAAAGCTTGGGCGTGCTGGAAGCCGAGCTGCAGACGACCGAACAGCAACTGGCCGAGCAGCGTGAGCGGCGCGCCAAAACCGAGCAAAAAACCAGCGACATGAAGGCGCTTCGCGCTCAAACCGAAGCCCTGCGCGACGCGGGTGGCACCGGTAGCCCCGGCGCGGGTGAGCTCGCTACGACGGCGACGCCAGCCGCGCTGACGCAACGCCTTGCCACTCTGCAACAAGAGCTGCTGGGCGAGCAAACCCTCACCGTCGAATCCTGCGACAACCGGGAGCGCGAGATGCGCGACGCTCTGCAAAAAGCGATTGACGCCGACGATGGCCGCATCAAGCGCCTGCGCGACAAAGTCATCGACGCCATGCGAAGTTTCAGCACCCGCTACCCGCTGGAGACGCAAGAGGTGGACGTGTCGGTCGAGGCCGCAGGCGACTACCGCACCCTGCTCGACAAGCTGGCCATCGATGACCTGCCGCGGTTCGAGACGCGCTTCAAGGAACTGCTCAATGAAAACACCATCCGCGAGGTGGCGCATTTTCATTCGCAGTTAAACCGCGAGCGCGAGACCATCAAGGAGCGCATCGCCCGCATCAACCAGTCGCTCACGCAAATTGACTACAACCCCGGCCGCTACATCGTGCTGGAAGCGCAATTGGCGACGGACGCCGAGGTGCGCGACTTCCAGACCGAATTGCGTGCCTGTCTGGAAGGTTCGCTCTCGGGTTCCAACAATAACAACGACGAGGGCCAGTATTCGGAGGCCAAATTTCTGCAGGTCAAGCACATCATCGAGCGGCTGCGCGGCCGCGAGGGGCAGTCAGAGCAGGACCGGCGCTGGGCCGCCAAGGTGACCGATGTGCGCAACTGGTTTGTGTTTGCCGCCAGTGAATGCTGGCGCGAAGACGAGCGTGAACATGAGCATTACTCCGACTCGGGTGGCAAATCGGGCGGGCAAAAGGAGAAGCTGGCCTACACCATTCTGGCGGCCAGCCTGGCCTACCAGTTCGGGCTGGCCTGGGGCGAGACGCGCTCCAGGAGCTTTCGCTTTGTGGTGATTGACGAAGCCTTTGGGCGCGGCTCGGACGAGTCGGCGCAGTACGGCTTGAAGCTGTTCCAGCAGCTCAATTTGCAACTGCTGATCGTCACCCCGCTGCAAAAAATCCACATCATCGAGCCCTTTGTGGCCAGTGTCGGTTTTGTGCACAACGAGGAGGGCCGCGACTCCAAATTGCGCAATCTGAGCATTGAGGAATATCGGGTGGAGAAGAGTCGGGTGTTGGCGCCGTGAATGCGTTTAGCAGGCGGTTCAACCCTAGAATGTGCTATCCGGCGTGCAAAGGTGAAACTGGGGCACCTGCAGATAAATAACAATTGACATCCAGCGCTGTAAATTGCGTTGATGACGGGGACTCCATCACAGTGACAAATCAATTCTTCGAGAAGCCGATTCTTAACGCGCCGTATGAATATCCGGCGCGTCACTGGGAACTCGACAAAACAGGCCAGCCGACCCAGCAGATCATCGACAAGCGCAGGCCTGCCGAGTTCATCACCCCCATCCCCAAGCCAAAAAAGCAAAAAGGCGCGCAGCAGGAAGCCCTGCTGTTCGACGAGGCGCTGTCCACGCAGGCCCAGCAATACCACTCAGCCATCATCAATTCGGTCCGGACCGAGGTGGACAAGTGGCGCGCGCTGAAAAATCCGAACGACTGGCGCGTGACGCCTGAGACAGCCCGCCTCCTGCAACACTGGCGTCATCACGAGTTCAGCGGTGTTCGTCCTTTCTTTTGCCAGGTCGAAGCCGTTGAGACGGCAATCTGGCTGACCGAGGTTGCTCCC
>JAKFXU010000485.1 GCA_021731215.1 Rhodoferax sp. | reverse complement strand
CGACGAGCCCAGCCTGGGCCTCAGCCCCAAGCTCACCAAGGAGATCTTCGAGATCGTGGTGCGCATCAACCGCGAACGCGGCACCACCATTTTGCTGGTGGAGCAAAACGCCAACATGGCGCTCAACGCCTCCGACTACGGCTACGTGCTGGAGAACGGCCGCATCGTGATGGAAGACAGTTGCGAGCGCCTGCGCGAGAAGGACGACATCAAGGAGTTCTACCTCGGGCTCAAGGAAGAAGGCGTGCGCGGCGAGCGGCGCTGGAAAAAGAAGAAAACCTGGAGATAAATAGATGACTCAACTCTGGGATCTGAGCAATATCCAACCGAAGCACGAGATCGTGCTGGCGGGCGAAACTATTCCGGCCATGTTCTGGAACGCGGTGCAGCAACGCGGCCCCCATATCTGGCTGCGCCAAAAGCACCTGGGCCTGTGGCGCAGCTGGAGCTGGAACCAGACCGCGGACGCCGTGCGCGAAATTGCCGGCGGCCTGCTGAGCCTGGGCTTTGCCAAGGGCGAATGCGCCTCCATTCTGGCCAACACGGTGGTGGAATGGGTCTGGGCCGATCTGGCGGTGCTGTCCTGCGCCGGCGTCTCCAACGGCATCTATCCAACCGATGCCGCCTCGCAAGTGCACTATCTGTGCGAGGACTCGCGCACCACTGTTTTGTTTGTGGAAGACGATGAGCAGTTGGACAAGGCGCTCGAAGTCCGCGACCAGTTGCCGGGCCTGCGCAAGATCGTGGTGTTTGACATGGAGGGGCTGCGCGGCCTCGATGACGCTGACATCATCAGTCTGGATGCGCTGCGCGCGCTCGGCCGCGCCTACCTGGCGCAGCAGCCCGATGCCGTGCAACAGCGGGTGGCCGCCTGCCAACCCGATGATCTGGCGATTTTGGTCTACACCTCCGGCACCACCGGCAAGCCCAAGGGCGCCATGCACCTGCACGCCGGGCTGATCTACACCGTGCGCGGCTACAACACGCTGGTGGCACAGGACGAGCGCGATGAGCGCATGTGCTTTTTGCCGCTGTGCCATATTGCCGAGCGCATGGGCGGCGAGTATTTTGCGCTCTACACCGGCTCCAAACTCAACTTTGTGGAGAACCCGGAAACCATTCCCGAGAACGTGCGCGAGATCGCGCCCACCGTGTTTACCGGCGTGCCGCGGGTGTGGGAGAAGTTCTATTCGGGCGTCATGATTTCCCTCAAAGAGGCCGGTGCCGTGCAGCAGGCGGCCTACGCCTGGGGCATCGGTGTCGGCACCGAAATTGCCAACCAGGTACTGGCCGGCCAAGCCGTGAGCGGCTGGCTCAAGTTCAAGTTCCAAATCGCGCAGTGGCTGGTCTTGAACAATGTGCGCAAGCTCATTGGCATCCACCGCGCCCGCTTCCTGGTCACCGGCGCCGCGCCGATCTCGCCCGATCTGGTGCGCTGGTATCTGGCGCTGGGCGTGCCGATGCTGGAGGTCTGGGGCATGACGGAAACCTGCGGCGCCTCCACCGGGGTGCCGGCCAGCCGCATGCGGCCCGGCTCCATCGGGCCGGCCGCCGGCTTCAACGAAGTCAGCTTGGATCCGGCCACCGGCGAGATTCTGGTGCGCGGCAAGAATGTCTTTGCCGGCTACCTCAATCTGCCGGAAAAAACCGCAGAAACGATTGACAAGGACGGCTGGCTGCACAGCGGCGACGTGGGCGTGATGGACGCCGACGGCTACTTGCGCATCACCGACCGCATGAAGGACATCATCATCACCGCCGGCGGCAAGAACGTCACCCCCAGCGAGCTGGAGAACGACCTGAAATTCTCGCCCTACATCACCGATGCGGTGGTGATCGGCGACAAGCGGCCTTTTCTGACCGCGATCATCATGATCGACCAGGAAAACGTAGAGAAATTTGCGCAGGACCAGGACGTGCCTTTCAGCAACTATGCGTCGCTGACCCGCTCCCCGCAAGTGCAGCAACTGATTCAGGCCGAGATCGACCGCGTCAACCAGAAGTTCGCCCGCGTCGAGCAGATCAAGAAATTCTTCCTGCTGGAGAACCAGTTGACGGCGGAAGACGAGGAGCTGACCCCGACCATGAAACTCAAGCGTAAACTGGTGGAAAAGAAATATGCGGCCCAGATCGAGGCCATGTACGGTTAGATTGGCAATTAACTTTAAAGGAGACAAACGATGAAACTGACGATCAAAACAGCCGCCGTTCTGGCGACCCTGGTCATGGGCGCCACGCTGGCACAGGCCCAAAAAGTGGCGCCGCCACAAGGCGTTAGCAAGGACGAGATCACGCTGGGTTCGATCCAGGATTTGTCCGGCCCGCTGGCCGGTTTTGGCAAGCAGGCGCGCCTGGGCATGATGCTGGCGGTGGACGAGATCAACGAGACCGGCGGCGTCAATGGCCGCAAGCTCAAGCTGCTGGTTGAAGATTCCGGCTACGACCCCAAAAAGGCCGTGCTGGCGGCGCAAAAGCTGGTCAACCAGGACAAAATTTTCATGATGGTCGGCCATATCGGCACGGCGCAGAACATGGCCGCGATGCCGGTCCAGTTCGAGAAAAACGTGATCAACTTTTTCCCGATCACGGCGGCGCGCGAAATGTACGAGCCCTTTCACAAGCTCAAGTACTCGTTTGCCGCCACCTACTATGACCAGATGCGCCGCGTTGTGCCGCAAATGGTGAAGGAAAAAGGTACCAAGAAGGTCTGCACCATTTACCAGGATGACGACTTCGGCCTGGAGGTGCTGCGCGGTGCTGAAGCCGGCCTGAAAACCATCAACCTGGAGTTTGCCGAGAAAACCTCCTTCAAGCGCGGCGCCACCGACTTCTCCTCCCAAGTGGCGAAGATGAAGGCCGCCGGCTGCGAGCTGGTGGTGCTGGGCACCATCATCCGCGAGACCATCGGCACCATTGGCGAGTCGCGCAAGACCGGCTTCAACCCGACCTTCCTGGGCTCCAGCGCCGCCTACACCGACCTGATCCACAAACTGGGCGGCAAGGCCATGGATGGGCTGTACGCCGCCATGACGGTGCAAAACCCCTACACCGATGAGGCCTCCCAGCCGATCCGCTTCTGGGCCAACAAGTACAAGACCAAGTTCAACGAGGACCCGACCGTGTTCTCGGTCTATGGCTACATCATCATCAACACCTTCATCAATGCCGCCAACAAGGCGGGCAAGAACCTGACCACCGACAGTTTCATCAAGGTCATGGACAGCATGACCATCCCGCCTGATATTTTTGGCAGCTCAACCGCCACCTACTCACCGACCAAGCGCCTGGGCAGCGATGCGACGCGCCTGTCGCAGATTCAGGATGGCAAGTGGAAGGTGGTGGGGCCCTACATCACCGATGCGCCAGCCAAAAAATAAGGGCTACGACACGATGTAAGCGCCGGCGCCGGTCGACAGCAGCTTGCCGTCGGCGCCCAGAAACTCCATGCGGGTGGACGCCACGCGCGAGCCCAGGCGCATCACCTCGGCGCGCAATTCAAAATACTCGCCAATGGCCGGGCGCAGGTAATCGATGCGCAAATCGATGGTGCCGAGCTTGCCAAAGCGGTGCAAACGCTGCAAGGGCGTCTCATCCATGTGGCGCGCGCCAATGGCGGCCATCACCGCCAGCCCGCCCATGGCATCGAGCCCGGCGCTGATGACGCCGCCATGGAGCCGGTTGAAGCTGAAGTGACCGATCAAGTCCGGCTTCATGTCGATGCGCGCTCTGACCTGGGTCGGCTTGAGTGATGTGATCTTCAGGCCCAGCACCTGGTTGAACACAATCATTTCTTCAAAGACTTTTTTAAGTCCGGTGACGAATTCTTCTTCGAACTCGATCTCGGCTGGCGCTGCAAGATGGGGGGTCATGGTCTGATTTTTACCGACCGAGCTGTCGTGCATTCACAATCCTTTAAAAACAAAGCCATGGCGGCATCGGTCAGCGCCTCCAGCGAGGCGCCTTTTTGGGGGTCGAACCACTGCACCGACCAGTTCAGCGCCCCCAGTATCAACAGCCGTGCGAGCTTCACCGGCGCGCGCAAATGGCCGCTCGCGTGCAGCGCTTGCAGCACCGGCGTCCAGGCCGCTTCGTAGGCCACCTGCAACTGGGCCAGCGCGGCGCGCTGAGCTGCGTTCAGGGAGCGGTGTTCGTACAGCATGACCGGCACAAAGTCGTTGCCCGGCCCCAGCAGGGTGTCAAAGTGGGCGCGGATCAAGCGCCGCATCTGCGCCAGCGCTGCGTCGGCGGCCGGTGCGGCGGCACTGCGCGGCCTGGTCCCCTGCAGGGCCCGGGTTTGGCGCGCGATGGCGGCGTGCATGCCCGCCTCCATCACGGCCAGCAGCAGCGCGTCCTTGCTTTTGAAGTGATAAAAGGGCGAACCGCTGTGCATGCCCACCGCCGCCGCGATGTCGCGCGTGCTGGTGGCCGCAAAGCCCTGGTGGCGAAACAGATGGGCCGCGGCGGCGAGCAACTGCTGGCGGTGGCGGTGACCGACCGTCTCGAACAAGGCCTCTCGGCGGTATATACCTTTTACGATCCCGATCAGCCGGCGCGCAGTCTCGGCCGTTACTCCATCCTCTGGCAGA
>JAKFXU010000487.1 GCA_021731215.1 Rhodoferax sp. | reverse complement strand
TAGCCCCGCTATGGGTCAAAAAGACGGTGAAAAATGGACCGCTGCGGTCAATTTGCAGCCGACGATTCCAAAGTCCGACAGGCTCCTAGGCGCCCAGCCGCAGCCAGACTGGACGCCTGGCAAGACTGGGCAACGACGTATGGCACAAAAAGACGCGATTTCACGTAAGCATTTTGGCGAAACGAACTACTAGGCCGACAGCAGGCGGTAGAAGTTGCGCAGCATGCCGGCGGTAGCGCCCCAGATGAAGCGCTCCGTCGTCGGCTCCTGGTACGGCATGGAGAACCATTCGCGCCGAACCCCCTCCCACTCAAAAACATGACGCCGATGATGGGCCGGGTTCATCAGGAACGCTAGTGGCACTTCAAAGATATCGGCCACTTCATAGCTGTTGGGGGTCAGCGTGAAGCCGGTCTGCACCAGGGCAATGACGGGCGTGATGATGAACGCGGAACCGGTCACGTAGTGTGGCAGCGTGCCCAGCACCTGAACAAAAGCGGGATCGAGTCCTACCTCTTCCCACGCCTCGCGCAAGGCGGTGGCCGCTGCATCGGCGTCGTCTTCGTCGGCCTTGCCGCCGGGGAAGGCAATTTGTCCGGAATGGGTGGAAAGATGCAGGGTGCGCTCGGTCAGCAAGACGGTCGGGTGCTCACGCATGACGATCGGCACCAGCACCGAGGCATGGATTGGCGAGCGTTGCAAAAACCTCTGCTCCGCCAGCAGTTCTGGCGCCCACAGCGGCGGCGTCGCAAAGCGTTGCCGCAAGGCCGCCGGCTGCAACGCTGTCAAAGCCACTGCCGGCAGATGTGAATCAACCCCCACTACCGGAACCTGGCGCGGATCGAAATGCGGCAATCGGGACAGAGGGGTAGCGGGCGAATTCAAGGACACGGGATGACTGCCGAAAACGATGAGAAAAACACCTAAAACAGAAAAACCGCCACAAGCATAAGCTGGGGCGGCTTTTTTTGAAAACGCTATTCGTTATACGGCAGCGGTTTTCACTTTTCTGGCTGGCAGTTTTTCCTTGATACGGGCCGACTTGCCGCTGCGGTCACGCAGGTAGTACAGCTTGGCACGACGCACATCGCCACGCCGTTTGACCTCGATGCCAGCGATCAGCGGGCTGTAGGTCTGGAACGTACGCTCAACACCTTCACCGCTGGAGATTTTGCGAACAATGAAACCACTGTTGAGGCCGCGATTGCGCTTGGCAATCACAACGCCTTCATAGGCCTGTACCCGTTTGCGGGTACCTTCAACCACGTTCACACTCACAACGACAGTGTCACCGGGAGAGAATTCGGGAATGGTTTTCCCAAGACGAGCAATTTCTTCTTGCTCAAGAATTTGAATCAGATTCATGATGTCCTCGAATGATCTTGGCAGCGCCAGCGTCGGGATTGACACAAAGGCCTCGTTGCAAACACAAGGAGGCGGCCGGCCAGAGGATCGGTAAGCCGAATATTATAACCCGATCACGCGTCGGGGCCGGAACCCGGCGCTGCTGCGGGCGTCAGCCGCAGGTGGCGAGAAAGGCTTCGTCGGCGGGACTCAGGCGCCCGTCCTGGCGCGCCTGCGCTATCAGCTCCGGGCGCAGACGGGCGGTGATCGCCAGCCGCTGCTCGCGCCGCCAGCGCTCGATCCGGGCATGGTTGCCCGACAGCAGCACATCGGGCACCGCTTGGCCCGACCAGTGCTCCGGTCGGGTGTAGTGCGGGCAATCCAGCAAGCCATCGAGCACCGGATTAAAGCTGTCCTGTTGATGGCTGCCGGCGGCATTCAACACGCCCGGCTGCAGCCGGGCCACCGCGTCCAGCAAGGCCATGGCTGCAATTTCACCGCCCGACAGCACAAAATCACCGAGGCTGATCTGCTCGGTTACGTGCTGGTCGATGAAGCGCTGATCAAGCCCTTCGTAGCGGCCACAAATCAGGATGGCACCGGCGCTATCGGCCCAGCGCGCCACCATGGCATGGTTGAGCGGTTTGCCGGCGGGCGAAAAAAGCACCACCGGCGAGGCATCGGTGCGCTGCGACTGAATGCTTTTCAAGCATTGGGTCAGGGGTTCGGCCAGCATGACCATGCCAGGGCCGCCACCAAATGGGCGATCGTCCACCCGTTTGTAATTGCCCTCGGCAAAATCGCGCGGGTTGAACAAGTTGACATCGACCTGCCCCGACTCGAACGCGCGTCGGGTGATGCCACTGGTCAACAGCGGCGCGAACAATTCAGGGAACAGCGTGACGATGTCAAAGCGCATCAGGCGTGACTCAAAAATCCGCTTGCCAGTCCACCAGAATGCGCCGGGCCGTCAAATCGACGTCGTCGATGTAGACCGATACAAAAGGAATCATGCGCTCCTGGAGCTTGCCGTCTTGCTGGTAGTCCATCACCAGCACGGTTTGCGCTCCGGTAGAGAGCAATTCCCTGACCGTCCCCAAGGCCGCGCCCTCGCGATTGACAACGTCCAGGCCGATCAGGTCAACCCAATAGTATTCATCTTTGGCAACCGTTGGAAAACTTGATCGAGCCACGAAAATGCGCGCGCCACGCAAGGCTTCGGCCGCATTGCGGTCATCGACTTCACGCGCTGATGCAACCACCGTATTGGAGTGAACCTTGGCTTCGATGATGGCCAGTTTTGCGACACCGGAAAAGGTTTTGGGGCCCTTCTCGGCCGGCATCAGAAACCAGCGCTTGGAAGAAAAAAGCGCCTCGGGATCGGCGCTGTAAGGCAGGACTTTGAACCAGCCCTTGATGCCCCAGGCATCGGCAATGCGCCCAACTTCAATGGCATCCGCCGGCAGTTCGGCGGCCTCAAGGCCGGGCAACATCACAAATCAGGCGCCGCCGGGCCGCCCCAAGGCGACTGCGGCCCCTTTGGGGCTGGAGCCTGCGGCTCCAAGTCTGCTTGAGCAGGCTTGGACAAGCGACAGAGGCGAAGCGTCTCGCGAGTCGCGGCCTGCAAGGCCTCGCGCAGCACGCGAAGCGGCAAGCGTGGGGGCCATATAACTTCAGGCCGCTTTTTTGGCCGCTTGATCAATCAGGCGCTCCACCGTGGGAGAGGCCTGAGCGCCGACGCTTTTCCAGTAGGTCAGGCGGTCCTGTGCGATGCGAATGCTCTCTTCATTGGCGGTCGCAATCGGGTTGTAGAAACCGATGCGCTCAATGAAGCGGCCGTCACGACGGGTACGCTTGTCAGCAACGACAATATTGAAGAACGGGCGTGCTTTTGCACCGCCACGGGCGAGTCGAATGACGACCATGATTTATCCTTTGGGGGGCGGAGTTTTATTTCCGCCATTTAATTCGGCACTTAATCCAGCGTTTGAGACACGCGACATGGCCACCCGGCCAGCGACACACTGAATAGCCTTGCATTATAACGTTTACATTTTTTATGCCCCTCATTCGCCCCAGCCAACCCGAAGATATCCCGGCAATCAGCGCCATTTATGCCCACCACGTGCTGCATGGCACCGGCACGTTCGAGCTAGACCCCCCGACACCAAGCGACATGGCGGACCGCCGTGACGACGTGCTAGCCAAAGGCTTGCCCTACCTGGTGGCCGTCGAGGGAGCGACGGTGCTGGGTTTTGCCTACTGCAACTGGTTCAAGCCACGCCCGGCCTACCGCTTCTCGGCCGAAGACTCGATCTACCTGGCGCCGCAGGCCCAGGGACAGGGCCTGGGGCGGGCGTTACTGGCCGAACTCGCAGCCCAGGCGGAACAGGTCGGCGTGCGCAAATTGATTGCCGTCATTGGCGACTCGGCCAACACCGGCTCCATCGCCGTCCACCGTGCGTGCGGGTTTGCCCACGTCGGAGTGCTCAAGTCCTGTGGCTGGAAATTCGATCAATGGCGCGACGTGGTCATGATGGACAAAGCACTGGGTTTGGGCGACACCTGCGCACCAGCGCCATAATTGGCCTTCATGAAAAACAAGACTGTTGCCGCATGGCTGGCCCTCATCGGCGGTCCTTTGGGCCTGCATCGTTTCTATTTGCGGGGCATGGGCGACCTGCTGGGCTGGCTGCTGCCAATCCCCACGGCTTTGGGCCTGTACGGCATTGAGCGGGTGCAACAGCTTGGGCTGGACGATCAGTGGAGCTGGGTCTTGATCCCGCTGCTGGGTTTCACCCTCGCCGGCTGCGCCCTGAACGCCATTGTGTACGGCTTGATGACGCCGGAAAAATGGAATGCGCGTTTCAACCCCGCGGCGTCGCTGGACGGCGCGCCCGGTCGCACCAACTGGTTCACCATTGGTGCGGCGGTGTTGGCGCTGCTGCTGGGCACCACGGCGCTGGTCAGCAGCATGGCGTTCAGCTTTCAGCGCTATTTCGAATACCAGGTCGAGCAAGCGCGCAAGATTTCGCAATAAACAGGCCTTGGCGACGGTGGCTTAAGCCGTCGCGCTGTCCTTGACGGAGGCCGCAGCATCGGTGTAGTCCTTGACCTGATCGAAATTGAGGTACTGGTAGATCTGGTCGCTGGCCGCGGTCAGCACGCCCATGTCAGCCATGTACTCGGCTTTGGTCGGAATACGCCCCAGCTTGGAGCAGATGGCTGCCAGTTCGGCGCTGCCCAGGTA
>JAKFXU010000284.1 GCA_021731215.1 Rhodoferax sp. | reverse complement strand
GGCTGTATTTGGTGCCGAGGTAGAACACATGGCCGATCTCGATGCCGCGCTCGATCGCCAGCACGCCCTGGCCATCCGGCGAGGGGTCACCGGCGACAACATTGCGCAGGTCCGCCACCAGATCAGGTTCGGGCAGGTCGCGCCCCCAGTTGACGCCGGTGAGGTGAAAGTCAGCTTGGTTGGCGCCGCAAATCCAGTCGCTCATGACGGCCACCTCGCGGTCCACCACGATCTGCACCGGCTTCTTCAAGCCGATCGGGCCCAGATAGCCGGGCAGGCAGCCAAAGTGATCTTCGATCTCAGCCACGGTGGCAAAGCGAAAACCGACCGCCAGCCCGGGCACTTTGCCGGTCTTGACTTCGTTCATGTCATGGTCGCCACGCAGCAGCAGCAGCCAGATCTGGGTCTTGACGACTTCTTCGTAGTCGTTGAGTTCATCGGTCGCCAGCACCAGCGACTTGACGGTGTTTTGCAGCGGCAGGTTCAATAGTTCGGCCACTGCGGCGCAGGTGCTTTTACCCGGCGTGGCGGTTTTCACCATCGACTGCGTTGGCGCCGGGCGCGGCCCGACGGGTGCCAGCGCCTCGGCTTTCTCCATGTTCGCCGCATAGTCGCTGCTCGGGCAGTAGACGATGGCGTCCTCGCCGGTGGCGGCGATCACCTGGAATTCCTCGCTCAGGTCGCCGCCAATGGCGCCACTGTCGGCTGCCACCGCGCGGTAGGTCAGCCCAAAGCGGTCAAAAATCTTGCGGTAGGCCTGCGCCATCAGCTGATAACTGGCCTTGGCCGACACCTGATCCCGGTCAAAGCTGTAGGCGTCTTTCATGATGAATTCACGCCCGCGCATCAGGCCAAAGCGCGGGCGGCGCTCGTCGCGGAATTTGGTCTGGATCTGGTAGAAATTTTTCGGCAACTGTTTGTAACTTTTGATGTCCTGGCGCGCGATGTCGGTCACCACTTCTTCGCTCGTCGGTTGCACCACAAAATCGCGATCATGGCGATCCTTGATGCGCAGCAACTCGGGCCCCATCGTGGCAAAGCGGCCGGTCTCCTGCCACAGCTCAGCCGGTTGCACCACCGGCATGCTCAACTCCACCGCACCGGCGCGGTTCATCTCTTCGCGCACGATTGCCTCCACCTTGCGCACCACGCGCAGGCCCATCGGCATCAGGCTGTAAATGCCGGCGCCGAGCTTTTTTATCATGCCGGCGCGCAGCATCAGTTGGTGACTCACCACCTCGGCATCCGCCGGTGCTTCTTTGAGGGTGGAAATGAAGAATTGGGAAGCTTTCATGGCAGGACTCTGGGGATTACGAGGAGCAGCGCCCTTGCTGCGCAGCGCTTGCTGTGCATAATGGACGAAGTTTAAAAATTGGGGTTTGATTATGCTTGACCGGGACGGCTTTAGGCCCAACGTCGGCATCGTCCTGCTCAACCAGAAAAATCAGGTGTTCTGGGGCAAGCGAATTCGTACCCACTCCTGGCAGTTTCCGCAGGGTGGCATTGATCGGGGCGAAACCCCCGAACAGGCCATGATCCGCGAACTGCACGAAGAAGTGGGGCTCTACCGTGAGCATATTCGCATTGTGGCCCGCACCCGCGACTGGTTGCGCTACGAGGTGCCGGACCGCTACATCCGCCGCGATGCGCGCGGCCATTACAAAGGCCAGAAACAAATCTGGTTCTTGCTGCAACTGGTGGGTCACGACTGGGATTTGAATCTGCGCGCCACCGAGCATCCCGAGTTCGATGCCTGGCGCTGGAACGACTATTGGGTGCCACTGGATGCGGTGGTGGAATTCAAGCGCGGCGTTTATGAGATGGCCCTGACGGAGCTGGCGCGCTATTTGCCGCGCAACGAGCACCGCAACCGCTTCTTGCGACAGGGCATGCGCGCGCCCGAACAGGACTTGGTGCTGAATGCCCTCTCAGGCCTCAATATTGAGCTACCGCCCGCTGGCGCAGACTGAGTCGGGCGCCCGGATTTACCGGGTCAGCACCAGATTGTCCCGGTGCACCATTTCCGGCTCGGCCACATAGCCCAGCAGTTGCTCAAATTCACTCGACGGTTTGCGACAAATGAGCCGCGCCTCGGCGCTGGCGTAATTGGCCAGCCCGCGCGCGATCTCAGCGCCCTGCGCATCACGCACGGCAATCACGTCACCCCGGGAAAAATCACCGTCCACCGCCGTCATGCCGATCGGCAACAGACTTTTGCCCTCCTCCTGCAGCTTCGCCACCGCGCCGGCATCGACCGTCACGGAGCCGCGCAGCTGAAGATGGTCGGCAATCCACTGTTTGCGCGCCTGCATTTTTTGCGTCTGTGCCACCAGCAGCGTGCCGATTGACTCGCCCTGGGTCAAGCGCACCAGCACGTCGGGCTCACGGCCCCAGGCAATCACCGTGGAGGCGCCCGAGCCGGCCGCCCGTTTGGCGGCCAGTATCTTGGTAATCATGCCGCCGCGCCCCAGACTCGAACCGGCGCCACCGGCCATCGCTTCCAGCGCCGGGTCAGCCGCCTTGGCCTGATGGACCAACTGGGCGGCGGGGTTCTTGCGCGGATCGGCGGTGTAAAGCCCGGTCTGGTCGGTCAAAATAACCAGGACATCGGCCTCCACCAGGTTGGCCACCAGCGCGCCCAGGGTGTCGTTGTCACCAAATTTGATTTCGTCGTTGACCACCGTGTCGTTTTCGTTGATCACCGGCACCACGCCCAGCCGCAGCAGGGTCAGCAAGGTGGAACGCGCGTTGAGGTAGCGCTCCCGATCAGCCAGATCAGCATGGGTCAGCAGCACCTGCGCGCTGCCCAGACCATTTTCGCGCAGCTTGGTTTCGTACATCTGCGCCAGACCCATCTGGCCGACCGCCGCGGCCGCCTGCAGTTCGTTAATTTCGTGCGGCCGTTTAGTCCAGCCCAGGCGCTTCATGCCTTCGGCAATGGCGCCGCTCGACACCATGATGACTTCACGTCCGCCGTGCACCAGCAGGGACAACTGGCGGCACCATTCACCGATCGCCGCCTGGTCGAGCCCGCGCCCCTCATCGGTCACCAGGCTGGAGCCCACTTTGACCACGATGCGCCGGGCATCACGCAACACAATGGAAACGGTATCTGTTGTCATTTCTGCCTGTAGCCTGCATCCTGCATTCGAAAGACGCTGTCAAATAATAAGCCTGCGCGCGCTATTCGGAGTCCACCGCAAAACGCGGGTCTACAACCTCGGGCGTCTGTTCGGCTTTTTGCTGCGCCTTGACATGCTGGTAGACCGTCTTGATCAGGGCTTCACAGCCTTCGCGCGTGAGCGCCGAAATCTCGAACACCGGCCCCTTGAACTTGAGGCGTTTGACAAAGTCGCGCACCAGCGCGGCACGCTGCTCAAGCGGCACCATGTCGAGCTTGTTGAGCACCAGCCAACGCGGTTTGGCATACAGTGCCGGGTCGTATTTCTTCAGTTCATTGACAATCGCCTTGGCTTGCGCCACGGTATCGACTGCCTCATCAAACGGCGCCATATCGATCACGTGCAGCAGCAGGCGCGTACGCTGCAAATGGCGCAGGAACTGGTGGCCCAGGCCGGCGCCCTCGGACGCGCCTTCAATCAAGCCCGGCAAATCGGCCACCACAAAGCTCTGCTCCGGAGCGACCCGCACCACGCCCAGATTGGGGTGCAGGGTGGTAAACGGGTAATCGGCGATGCGCGGGCGCGCGTTGGAGATGGCAGAGATCAGCGTCGATTTGCCGGCGTTGGGCATGCCCAGCAAACCGACATCGGCCAGCACCTTGAGTTCGAGCTTGAGACTGCGTTTTTCACCCGGCCAGCCCGGCGTTTTCTGCCGAGGGGCGCGATTGATTGCGCTCTTGAAGCGCATATTGCCAAAGCCACCATCGCCACCCTTGGCAATCGTGATCACTTCGCCCGCATTCAACAACTCAAACAGTACCTCGCCGGTTTCGGCGTCGGTGATGATGGTGCCGACCGGCATTTTGAGGGTAATGTCATCGCCAGCCGCGCCGAACATGTCCGAGCCCATGCCATGCTCGCCGCGCTTGGCGTCATGGCGCCTGGAAAAACGAAAATCGACCAGCGTGTTCAGGTTGACGTCCGCTACCGCGAAAACGTGGCCGCCACGGCCGCCATCACCGCCATTGGGGCCGCCGAACTCCTTGTATTTTTCATGCCGAAACGAGACACAGCCCGCGCCGCCATCTCCTGCAGAGACGTCAATATAGGCTTCGTCAACGAATTTCATGGTGTCATTCCAGTTACGGAATCAGGCTTTATAAACGAAAAACCCCGCGCCATGCGCAGGGTCTCAATCGGGAGTTTCCAGCAGCTTAGGCCGAGGTAACGTTTACCGTCTGCTTGTTCATTGCACCTTTGGTGGCAAACGACACATGGCCGTTAACCAGTGCATACAGCGTGTGATCCTTGCCGATGCCGACATTGGTACCGGGGTGGAATTTGGTGCCACGTTGGCGCACGATGATGGCGCCAGCGCCGATCAACTCCCCGCCGAACTTCTTCACACCGAGCATTTTGGGCTGCGAATCGCGCCCGTTTCGCGTAGAGCCGCCGCCTTTTTTCTGTGCCATGAC
>JAKFXU010000488.1 GCA_021731215.1 Rhodoferax sp. | reverse complement strand
GTTTAACCCAGATTGTCCATTGGGGTTTGGAGGGTAGGTGGATGCAGTGGCGAGGCAGTTTTGTCCTGACTGAGGCGTCCATAGCTTGGGCTATGGACAACGAAGAAGGGCAAAAATGGCCGCCAATGCGCCGCCTGCACCCAAACAGCACCGCAGGTGCGCCTAATGGACAATCTGGGTTTAAGCCAGTTCGGCGATCAGCTCAATTTCGACGCAGGCGCCCAGCGGAATCTGGGCCACGCCAAAAGCGCTGCGGGCATGCGCGCCGTTCAGGCCAAAGACCTCGCCCAACAGTTCACTCGCGCCGTTGGTCACCAAGTGCTGCTCGGTGTAGTCGCCGGTGGAATTGACCAGCGACATCAGTTTGACGATGCGCTTGACGCGGTTGAGGTCGCCCACTGCCGCGTGCAGCGTGCCCATCAGGTCGATCGCAATCGCCCGCGCCGCTGCCTTGCCCTCGAGGGTGCTCATGTTGTTGCCGAGTTGGCCGACCCAGGGTTGGCCGTCCTTCTTGGCGATGTGGCCGCTCAAGAACACCAGATTGCCACTCTGAACAAAAGGCACATAAGCCGCCGCCGGAATGGCCACCGGCGGCAGGGTGATTTGGAGCTCTTCGAGTTTGGCGTAAACGCTCATGGTGTTTCCTTGATGAATAAAGGGGTCTGATCGTCGGCCGACAGCGGCGCCGCGATACCGCGCAGATAGGCAATGATGGCGGCGGAATCGTACAGCCACTGGCTGTGGCCGGCCGGATCGCTGATTTTGAGGCAGGGCACCTTGGCCTGCCCGCCGCCGCGCACCAAATCCTCCCGATTCGATCCCTCCTTGGGCACGTTGCGGCGTTCCATGTTCAGTGACAAACGACGGATTTCCTGGCGCACCCTGATGCAGAAGGGACAGGTCCGGTATTGGTACAGAACGAGGTGGCGACACTGCTGATCGAGCTTCTTCTGCACGGCCGGCGCTCGCACCAGAGCGCGCGGCCGGGTCGCGAACTCCCACAGCAGCATCAGCGGGCCGATGACGAAGCGCAGGGTTTTGAAGAATAGTCTGACAAAAATTTTCATGGTCGATAGCGGTGATGGATCAAGCGCGGTGCAGCGGTGTCACACGCTCGGGGTCGGCGCATTCGCCAGCCTGAAGCGCCCGCTCGGCCCGGCAACGATGCGCCCGGTCTCGATCAATTTCTTGGTCGCGGCCGTCATGGAACCCATCGGAATTCCAATCTTCTGCCCAATCGCGGTTTGGCTGACCGCGGTAAATTCATGGGCGTTGAGCAGCGTCTCCAAATGGTGCAGCAGTTTGGCCGCGTTGCCACCGAGCGCCAGACCGGTGACTGAAGCGCCAGCGCGCTGCGCCCGGCCTCGCCCTGCGCTTGCGCCCCCGCTGCTGCGAGCGACACGCTGTGCCGGTTTCTTGCGGGTTTTGACCGAGACGTCGGTCGGTGCCAGATCATTTTGATTGAGTGCCGCCGCTTCGACCGAGGGCGTCGGTGCGGCCGGCGCAGCAACTTGCAGCAAGAGAGGCTGATCGTCGGCACTCAAATCAGCGGCCACGCGATACACCTTGCGCAGCTCTTGCTCGATCCCGGCCATCGACTGCGAGAGTCGGGCCAGCACCTTCCAATTTTCAAACAGGGTGTCATTGCCCAAGCCATAGGGGTTGCTTGTCATGGCGGCACTGACACGCTGGGCATATTCGGTGACTGCGTTCTTGAGTTCAACGTCAGCGGCGAATACGGCGGCGCCGGCGCTTTGAATGCTTGACAGTGTTGCGCTGGAAAGTGACATGAGATTGATCCTGGTTGGACTTCGATTGGTAAAAAGAGAGAGGGCGGCATACCTTGACACAGCGATCGCGGCCACCCGCTACAGCGCCTGGGTCAGCAGGTCGCGGTAGTCATCGGCGCTGGCCAGGCGTGGCCCGGTCTGGTGGCAATGGTCGGCCATCGCGCCGACGATGATTTTATCAAACCACTCACTTTGCACGCCCATCGCCGTCAGCCCGCTGGGCAGATCCAGGCGGGCATTCATGTCCTTGATGGCGTCCGGGATGTCATTGGCTGAGGTCAAACCCATGGCCTGCGCCATGCGCTGCAGCCGTTGTTCCTTTTGAATCGATTCGGCACTGGCGTTGAAGCGGATCACGGCGGGCAGGAACATGGCGTTCAAGGTGCCGTGGTGCAGGCGCGGATCAACGCCACCCAGGCTGTGGCTGAGCGAATGCACACAGCCCAGCCCCTTCTGGAACGCCATCGCGCCCTGCATCGAGGCGCTCATCATGTTCAGGCGCGCTTCGCGGTCAGCGCCGTTGAGCGTGGCGCGTTCGATGTGGGCCCAGCCACGCGCCAGGCCGTCCAGCGCGATGCCATCGGCCGGCGGGTTGAAGGCCGGCGCCATCAAGGTTTCCATGCAGTGCGCGATGGCATCCATGCCGGTGGCGGCGGTCAGCTTGGGTGGCAGGCCCAGGGTCAGTTCGGGGTCGCAAATGGCCGCTTTTGGCACCAGATGCCAGGAGTGAAAGCCCAGCTTGCGATGATCGTCCACGATGATGATGGCGCCGCGCGCCACTTCGCTGCCGGTGCCGCTGGTGGTGGGCACCGCGATGAGGGGCGCGACGCGCTCGCTAATGCGCGGCGAGCCGCCTTCAATCGTGGCGTAGCGGGTCAAGGGGCCTTCGTGCGTCGCCGCGATCGCCACCCCTTTGGCGCAGTCGATGGCCGAGCCGCCGCCAACGGCAATCAGACCATCACAGCCTTGGGCCTGGTAAACCGCAGCGGCGGCGCGCACGGCGGCCTCGGTCGGGTTGGACGGTGTCTGGTCAAACACTGCCACCGTCAGGCCGGGCAGGGCATCGAGCGCCTTCTGCAAAATGCCAGCCGCCTTGACGCCGGGGTCGGTCACGATCAGCGGGCGGCTGATGCCAATCCGTTCACACTCCTGTTTGAGCAGCTTGATGGCACCAAAGTCAAACTGGATGTGCGTCACGTAGTAGATCAGTGCCATGGCGTTTTGCGGTGTAGGATTTAAAGCATGGACTTTACCAAGAACAGGCCGCGTCGTGCGTTAGCCCGGCAACGCCTGCTCCCACTCTTCTTTTCAACTGCTTTGCAATCGAATGCCCTCCATGACTGACGCCACCCGCCCCGATTTCCGTTTTTTTCACCGCCTGCGCGTGCGCTGGGCCGAGGTGGACATGCAGAAAATCGTTTTTAACGCGCATTACCTGATGTACTTTGATACCGCCATGTCCGACTATTGGCGGGCGCTGGCGCTGCCCTATGACGCCAGCCTGCAGGGGCTGCAAGGCGATCTGTATGTCAAAAAAGCCAGCGTCGAATTCCACGCCTCGGCGCGGGTCGATGACCAACTGGACGTGGCACTCAAGTGCGCCCGCATCGGCAGCTCGTCGCTGCGCTTCAGCGGCGCCATCTTTCGCGGCGAGCAGCACCTGATCAGTGGCGAGCTGATATATGTGTTTGCCGACCCGGCCACGCAAACTTCCAAGCCGGTGCCCGCCGCTTTGCGCGACATCCTGCTGGGCTACGAGGCTTTTGAGCCCATGGTGCGGGTCGAGTTGGGAAGCTGGCAGACCCTTGGCACCGAGGCCGGCCAGGTCCGGAGCGAGGTTTTTGTGGACGAGCAGCGCATTCCAGCCGAGATGGAATGGGACCAGGCCGACCAGAGCGCCATTCACGCCTTGGTCCGCAACCGCCTGGGCCTGCCAGTGGCCACCGGGCGTCTGCTGCAGCATGCGCCGGGCGTGGGCCGGATTGGCCGCATGGCCGTCAACCGCGTGTTGCGCGGCACCAACCTGGGGCGCGACGTGCTGCGCGCCTTGATGCAGGCCGCCGCCCAGCGCGGTGACCATCAGGTGCTGCTGCACGCGCAACGCACGGCCGAGGGTTTCTATACGCGCCTGGGTTTTGTGCCGCGCGGCGAGCCGTTTGAAGAGGCCGGCATCGTGCACATCGAGATGGTCCACGCGCTGCACAAAAGCGCAACGACTTAAATATCGGCCAGCAAAGGGTAGGGCGGCGGCGCCATCACCAGCGCCGGGCCGTGGGCCGTGCCCAGATGCAGCCCGCCGGCCTCTAGCGCCGACACCTGCGCCGAGACAATGGCGTCAAACCCGCCTGTCGGTGCCGCCGCCGCCTGGGCCACCAGGCCGCAGGGTTGGCTGTCATCACTGGCCTGAAAGATTTCGTCGCCCGCCGCCATCGGCGCATCCGCATGCACCAGATAGGCGCGGCGTTTCAGGGTGCCGCGAAACTGGCTGCGCGCCACCACTTCCTGGCCCGGATAGCAGCCTTTTTTGAAGTTCACGCCGCCGACCGACTCGTAATTCAGCATTTGTGGCACGAAAGCTTCCACGATCGGCTCCGTTATCATCGCAATGCCGCTGCGCACCTCGCCCCAACGCCAGTCTGGCTCGCTCAGGGCCGCGCCGGCGGGCGCCGCCTCGGCTGTCGGGGCCAGCCACAGGGCTCGGCGCACGCCGTCGGCCGGGTACAAAAAAACCACGCTGGCCGCGCCGATATCGGCTTTGGACCAAGCCGGCTGTTCGCCACCTGCGATCGAATCAAGCGCAGCACCGGCC
>JAKFXU010000115.1 GCA_021731215.1 Rhodoferax sp. | reverse complement strand
CAACAGGAGGTTATTTATGAACTTGACGATCAGCGGTCATCACCTTGAGGTCACCCCGGCCCTGCGCAATTACGTTACGACCAAGCTTGATCGGATCATCCGGCATTTTGACCAGGTAGTCGATGTCAAAGTGCTGCTCACCGTGGAAAAACAAAAGGAAAAGGAACGACGGCAACGAGCGGAATGCAATATTCACGTCAAGGGCAACGACATGTTTGCCGAGAGTTCGCACGCCGATTTGTACGCGGCCGTTGATGAACTGGTGGATAAACTCAATCGCCAGGTGGTGCGCCACAAGGATCGTTTGCAGAATCATCATCACGCGGCGCCCAAACGATTGATGTGAGGCCGCCAGCCTCGGTCCAGACCCAGCCGCCCGCGCCAGCGCGCGGCTTTTTTTTACCCGCCCGGCATTGGGTGCATAATCCACCCGCAAATCATGAATCGACTCGCGACTATCCTGCCTCTTGCACAAGTGCTTGTGCATATTGATGCCACCAGCAAGAAAAGGGCTTTTGAAGAAGCTGGCTTGCTGTTCGAGAGCCTGCACGGCCTGAGCCGCTCGCTGGTGACCGACAGCCTGTTTTCCAGGGAGCGATTGGGCTCGACCGGCCTGGGCCATGGGGTTGCCATCCCGCACGGACGCATCAAGGGCCTCAAGGCGCCGATGGCAGCGGTGCTCCAACTGGCCCAAGCGATCGGTTTTGACGCACCCGACGAGCAGGCCGTCAATCTGCTGATTTTCCTGCTGGTGCCCGAGGCGGCGACGCAAAAGCATCTGGAAATCCTGTCCGAGATTGCGGAAATGCTCAGCGACGCGAGTCTGCGTGAAAAACTGGCCAGCAGTGCCAGCGCGACCGAGCTGCATGGCCTGATTGCCAATTGGCAATCGACGCAAATGGCCTGATCACTGCCAGGCGAGCAGCCCAAGCGTACTGGATTCAATGTGAGGCCTACCGCCGTCAGCGCCGATGTCTTGTTCGAGGCGTTTCGCGGCATCCTGAAGTGGGAGTGGCTGGGGGGCTTGGGGGCCTCGGAGCGCCGCTTTGATGAAGTAGCCGTCAGTGCCGCAACCTCCGGGGCTGATCTGGTGGGCTACCTCAATTACATCCATCCCTATCGCGTCCAGATTCTGGGGCAGCGCGAAATTGCCTATCTCACCAACGCCACACCCGAGGACTGCGCGCGGCGCGTATCGCGCATTGTCGCGCTGGAGCCGCCGGTGCTGGTGCTGGCCGATGGGCAGGTCGCGCCGGAGGCCCTGTTATCGATGTGCGAACGGGCCCAGATTCCCCTGTTCGCGACGCAAGGCTCGTCGGCTTTTGTGATTGATGTCTTGCGCGCCTACCTGTCCAAGCATTTTGCCGACCGCTGTTTGATGCACGGCGTGTTCATGGATATTCTCGGGCTGGGCGTGCTGATCATTGGCGAGTCAGGGCTTGGCAAAAGCGAGCTGGGACTGGAGCTGATCTCGCGTGGCAACGGCCTGGTGGCCGATGACGCGGTCGACCTGTTTCGCATCAATCAGGACACCATCGAGGGCCGCTGCCCCGAGTTGCTGATGAACTTGCTGGAAGTGCGCGGTATCGGTCTGCTCGATATTCGCTGCATCTTTGGTGAAACCGCAGTGCGGCGCAAGATGCGGCTCAAGCTGATCGTGCACCTGGTTCGGCGCGAAACGCTGGAGCGCGAGTATGAGCGCATTCCCTATGAGCCACTGACCCAGGATGTGTTGGGTGTGCCCGTGCTCAAGGTGGTGATTCAGGTGGTGGCGGGGCGCAACATCGCGGTGCTGGTGGAGGCGGCGGTGCGCAACACCATTCTGCAACTGCGTGGCATCGACACCTACCAGGAGTTTGTGGAACGCCACCGCAAAGCCATGGACCCGGCCGAGTAAAGACCGAGTAACGCGGGGCGCATCGCTCAAGCCGGGCTGGGCGCCGCCACCGGCCGATGCGGACAGGGGTCGCGCACGCAATGGGCATACAGGCTCAAGGCATGGTCAGCGATGGCAAAACCCTTGATTTTGGCGACGGCGTGCTGGCGTTTCTCGATTTCCGCGTCATAAAACTCCTCCACTTTGCCGCAGTCCAGGCACACCAGATGGTCATGATGCTGTCCTTCATTAAGCTCGTAGACCGCCTTGCCGCTCTCGAAGTGGCTGCGGCTCAGAATGGCGGCTTGCTCGAACTGGGCCAACACCCGGTACACCGTGGCCAGACCGACATCAGCGCGGTGCTCCAGCAAAACGCGAAAGACATCCTCCGCCGTCATGTGCCGTTGCGCGCCTTTCTGAAAAATCTCCAGTATTTTCAGCCGCGGCAAGGTCGCCTTGAGTCCGGTGCTTTTGAGTTCGTCGATATTGCTCATGGGTGTCTTTCTCTTGTCCAGCAGCAGACTGCTCGCGCAGGCGCAGCCGGTACAATGGCATGATCATATCGCTACACCTCACCCCATGTCTGATCTTCAACGTCGCAGTGTCCGTTTGAGTCTGCTCTTCGTCGCGAGCGCCAGCCTGGTGGCCTGTGGCAGCCTGAATAGCGCCAGCAACAATATTGCCGGTCTGGTGACGCCCTACAAAATGGACATTGTTCAGGGCAATTTTGTCTCCAAAGAACAAGCTGCGGCGCTACAGCCGGGCATGAGTCGCACCCAGGTGAGCGACATTCTGGGCACGCCATTGCTGACCAGCATCTTCCATGCCGATCGTTGGGACTACGTCTTCACCTTCAAGCGCCAGGGCGTCGCGCCGCAAGCGCGCCGGGTGAGCGTGTTTTTCCAGGGCGAGGCGCTGGCGCGCATCGAAGCCGATGACTTGCCGACCGAGGCCGAGTTCGTGGCCTCGCTCGATTCCGGGCGCCGATCAGGCAAAGTGCCGGTGCTGGAAATGACGCCAGAGAGTTTGCAGTTGTTACCGGCCTCGGCAAAAAAGGCCGAGCAAAAGCCGCTGCCAGCCTTGCCCGCGAGCTACCCGCCGCTTGAGCCGGCCGCGCGCTGAGCTGCCGCGCTGCGCCATGACACAAAACTTGAGCCATCGGATTGCGGTCGCCGGCGCCTCCGGTCGCATGGGGCAGATGCTGATCGAGGCCATCCGGGTGGCCGCTGATTGTGAGTTGAGCGGGGCGCTTGACGTCGCGGCCAGCCCCGCCATCGGTCTTGATGCGACTGCGTTTCTCGGGCAGATCAGTGGCGTCGCCATCCGGGCTGACTTGGGCGGCGGACTGAAAACCGCCCACGTCCTGATTGATTTCACCCGGCCTGAAGGCACGCTGGCCCACTTGCGGGTTTGCCGTGAACTGGGTGTCAACCTGGTGATTGGCACCACCGGGTTCAGTGACGCGCAGAAGGCCGAGATCGCAGCCGCGGCCCAAGACATCGCCATTGTGATGGCGCCCAACATGAGTGTGGGGGTGAACGTTACACTCAAGCTGCTGGAAATGGCGGCCAAGGCCCTGTCCAGCGGTTACGACATTGAAATCATCGAGGCCCATCACCGCCACAAGGTCGATGCCCCGTCGGGCACCGCGCTGAAAATGGGCGAGGTGATGGCCGACGCGCTGGGGCGTGACCTGAAAGCGTGCGCGGTCTATGCCCGTGAGGGCGTCACCGGCGAGCGCGACCCCTGCTCCATTGGTTTTGCCACCATTCGCGGCGGCGACATTGTGGGCGACCACACCGTGCTGTTTGCCGGCACCGGTGAGCGCATCGAGATCAGCCACAAGGCGTCCAGCCGCGCCACCTATGCGCAGGGCAGCCTGCGGGCGGTGCGTTTTCTGGCGGGACGAAAATCAGGTTTGTTCGACATGTTTGATGTCCTGCAACTGAAATGAACGCGGCCCAGTTGTTATTGCAGGGGGATGCTGTTACCCAAGGTGTGGCACTGCTGTTGCTGGCCATGTCGGTCGGCAGTTGGGTCGTCATCCTCTGGAAGGGCTGGCTGCTGCAGCGTGCCAGTGGCGATGTGCTGCGCTGCGTGGCGGCTTTCTGGAGCTCAGCGTCGGTCGACCAGGCCTTGCCAGCCTTGAAGGCTTTTGACCGTGAAGTTCTGGTTGTTCCTTTGGTTCTTGCTACAAAAATTGAAGCAAGCGGGACGCTCGCGGCGGCCGGCGACAAGTCGCAGCAGTTGACCCGGGTCTTGCGCGACGCCCTGCACGCGGCCCTGGCCAAGCTCCAGTATGGTCAGGTGTTGCTGGCCACGGTCGGCGCCACCGCCCCTTTCGTTGGTTTGCTGGGCACGGTGTGGGGTATTTATCACGCCCTGATCGGCATTGCGCAGGCCGGCCATGTCACGATCGACAAAATCTCCGGTCCGGTCGGCGAGGCCCTGATCATGACCGCCGCCGGCCTGGCGGTGGCGATTCCGGCGGTGCTGGCCTACAACGTGCTCGGGCGCTCGATCGGCCGCATCGAGGCCGAGCTCGAAGGCTTTGCCCGCGACCTGCGCGAACTCGCTGGCAATCAGCCCATCTGGCAGACTGCCAGTTAACCGGGGCAGTGCATGTCTTTTGGCCGTCTCGAACGCACGCCCGGCCCGCAGCCGATGAGCGAGATCAACATGACGCCGCTGGTCGACGTGATGCTGGTGCTGGTGGTCATTTTCATCATCAC
>JAKFXU010000116.1 GCA_021731215.1 Rhodoferax sp. | reverse complement strand
AAAACGACCCGCCCGACCCGCTCGCTAATTGAGTCAAATACGAGGAAAGCCCGCAGGTTGCAAAACTTGCGGGCTTTCCTGTTGGGTGCGGCCGATACATCACCTGATGCGGTTGAATTTTCTATTGGTTTATCATGCGCACCCATTGTCAATGACATGCCTGCGCCACGCGCCAAGCCGCGCGCTCACCTTCCTTCTCCCAATACCCAATCATGCACACCGCGACCCCGATTCATTTCTCTCCAGCCGCCCCGAATACGGAAAATCAACAGTCAGACCGCAACCCGATCGTGGGTGGCCGGGTCGAGCTGCAATTGCTCACCACGCTCAAGTGCAACCTCAAATGCAGCTACTGCTCACTGGGGGTGGGCGAGGTGTTGGGCTCGCAGGTTCATGTTGAGTACGACGTTGACCAGCTCAGTACCTTCATCGACACCCATCTGCAGGGCAAGGTAGTCTACGTCACGTTCTACGGCGGTGAACCGACGCTGAACAAGCCGCTGATGCTCGAGGTAATGCGCCGCTTCCCGCGCTTTCGCTTTCAACTGCAGACCAACGCCACGCTGATCTCCAAACTGCCGGATGAGACCCTGGGCCGGCTGTCCAATGTGCTGGCCTCGATTGACGGCGGCGAAGCCACCACCGACGCTTACCGCGGACGCGGCATTTACCGCCAGGTGATGAAAAACCTGCGGGAAGTGCGCGCAAAAGTCGGCGGCTCCATCACCGCGCGCGTCACCTGGGGCAACCCCGACACCACCTTTGAGGAGTTGGACCAACTGGTCGGTGAGGACACCCCGTTTGACTACCTGTACTGGCAGTTCGTGGCCGATCAACAGTACGGCGGCGACTCTTTGCCCAAGCGCCAGGCGGTGCTGGTGCAAATGATCGACAAGTTTTTTTCCCGCACCGATGTGTTGTACCCGCTGATCCCGCTGATGGGCATGGTGCGCAACAAACTCTTTCCCACCCGGGCGCAGGAACTGTATGCGGGCCGCGCCCAATGCCGGGTCTCCACCCACCTGCTCAATGTGATGCCCAATGGCGAGATCTACCCCTGCCCGGACCTGCTGTATGCGCCCGACATGAAGATGGGCGATATCAAGGGCAACTGGCTCAAGCCGAGCCCGCTGCAGCTCAGTTCCGAGATGCCCTGCGAGCGTTGCGAGGCCTATTCGTGGTGCCGTGGCAATTGCATGAAGAACCTGTACAACGGCTACGTCAAGCAGGACGTGCAATACCGCAGCAACGTGGTCGAGCCGATTTGCGAACTGATCCGTTTCATGGGCCGCGAGATCGACCAGCGCAAGCCGCAAGCCTGGTTTGAACAGGCCACGCTGCCGGTGCGCAAACAGATCATGGACTGCGAGGTCTATGAGTACGTCGAGATCATGCCCTGAAATCGGGCCGGGCCCTCAGCGCATGCCATTGCGACTGGCCAATTCAACGAACAGGCCGGCGTGATCGAGGTCGGTCAAGCCGTGTTCGATGCCATCGCTGTACAACTGCTCGAACAGTCGGGTCACCGGGGCGTCGAAGCCGATTTCTTCCGCGGTGGCGAGGGCATTGCGCAAGTCCTTGAGTTGCACCGACATGCGCCCGTAGGGGGTGAAGTCGCGCTCCACCATGCGTTGGCCGTGCACTTGCAGGATGCGGCTGTCGGCAAAGCCGCCGGTGATGGCCTCTTTGACCTTGGCCATGCTGGCTCCGCCCTTTTCACACAACAGCAGGGCTTCAGCCACCGCGCCAATGGTGATGCCGACAATCATCTGGTTGGCCAGCTTGGCCAACTGGCCGGCGCCGTGCGGCCCGACATGGGTCGCCCGGCCAAACACCTGGAACACCGGCAGGGCGCGCGCAAAGGCGGCCGGCTTGCCCCCGACCATGATCGCCAGCGTGCCTTGCTCCGCCCCCAGCGTGCCACCCGACACCGGGGCATCCAGATGGGCAATGCCCAGTTCGCTCAACCGGGCGGCGTGGTCGCGCGCCTCGCTGGGTTGAATCGATGACATGTCGATCACCAGGGCGTCGGGCTTGAGGGCTTGGGCCACGCCTGTGGCAAACAGCACTTCGCCTACGACCGCGCCGTTTTCCAGCAGACAGAGCACGATGTCGGCAGACCTCACGGCATCAGCGGCCTGGGCGTGCACGCTGGCACCAAAGGGCGCTAGCCGCTCGGCCTTGGCGCGGGTGCGGTTCCAGACCTGGACCGTGTGGCCAGCCTCGCACAGTCGCCGTGCCATGGGGTAACCCATCAGGCCGATGCCCAGTACCGCAATTTTCATGTTCGCAGCTCCCAAAAGAAAAAGCATACATCGCGGCAAGCCCCGCACGCTAGCGATTACACCCGTTTTGCTGTCGCGGAGCTGACGGCACCTGCGTCACATCAGCAGGTGTTCCCCGGCGTTGTCACCGCCGAGCGTGACGTAGTTGACCTTGCGGATGTCCATCAGTTTCTTGCCGCCCGAGTAGCTGATCGAGCTTTGCACGTCCTGTTCCATCTCGACCAGGGTGTCCGTCAGCCGGCCTTTGATCGGCTCCAGAATGCGCTTGCCTTCCACATGCTTGTATTCGCCCTTGTTGAAGTCGCTGGCGGAGCCGTAGTATTCCTTGTACAGCTTGCCATCGACCTCGACCGTCTGGCCGGGGCTTTCCTCATGGCCCGCCAGCATCGAGCCAATCATCACCATGGTGGCGCCAAAGCGGATCGATTTGGCAATGTCGCCGTGTTCGCGGATGCCGCCGTCGGCAATGATCGGCTTGGTCGCCACGCGCGCGCACCATTTGACCGCGCTGAGTTGCCAGCCGCCGGTGCCAAAGCCGGTCTTGAGTTTGGTGATGCAGACCTTGCCCGGGCCAATGCCGACCTTGGTCGCGTCGGCGCCCCAGTTTTCCAGATCGATCACCGCCTCCGGTGTCGCCACATTGCCGGCGATGATGAAGGCGGACGGCATTTTTTCTTTCAGGTAGGCAATCATGTTCTTCACGCTGTCGGCGTGGCCATGGGCAATGTCGATCGTGATGTAGGCGGGAATCAGACCGAGCGCCAGCAACTGGTCCACCGTGTCGTAATCCGGCTTTTTCACGCCCAGCGAGATCGAGGCATAGAGCCCGCGCGCGGTCATGTCTTGGACGAACTGCACGTTGTCCAGGTCGAAGCGGTGCATCACGTAAAAGTAGCCGTTTTGCGCCAGCCAGACGCAGATCGCCTCACTTACCACGGTCTTCATGTTGGCGGGCACCACCGGGATGCGAAAGCGGCGCGGGCCCAGTTCCACGCCGGCGTCGCATTCAGAGCGACTCTCGACGCGGCATTTGCGGGGCAGCAGCAGAATGTTGTCGTAGTCAAAAATTTCCATGGTCCGGGCTCCTGGTCAGAAAGGATGATAGAAGAGCGCTTGGACTGGACCCGGGTTTTGTTGCTGCGCGCCGCGCTGTCGGGCAGCAACAAAAAACCGGGCCGCAATTGCTTGGGCCCGGTGCTTGATTCTATCGGAGTTATGCGGCCTGTTGCGCCAACAGGGCCAGACAGTGCGTGCGCGCCTGGGCAAAGTCCAGCACCGCCATGGCCTGATCGAGCGGGCCGGCGGCGCTCTGGAGCGCCTGCTCATGGCGCTGTTTCAAGCTGGCATACAGCACGATGGCTTCCATGTCCGAGCTCGCCAGCAAGTCGGCCAGTTGTTGCAGTGTTTCCTGCAGGCGCTCGGTTTCGTCCAGACCAGGTGCGGTGCCGGCGCCGGGCAGCCGGCCGGCCGGTGCGGCCTTGTTGGCGCCGGGCGCGGGTTGCTGCATGAACGGTTCTATCGCGGCGCGCGTGAGTGCCATGGCCGCGCCAAGTTCGGCTCGCAGTTGCTCGGCCTTGGCTTGGGGCTCGCCGGTGCCGAGGGCCGCCTCGGTCTGTTCTGCAACCGAGGCCAGGTATTGGGCGCCGAGCGTGGCGGCCGTCCCTTTGAGGGTGTGCAACTGGTGTCTGGCCTCAATCAGCTTGCCCTCCTGCAGCAGCCGGCCCAATGAGTCTGCTGCCACGGCCATGACGCCCAAGAAAGACTGCAAAAGTCTGCCATACAAGTCGGTGTTGCCGCCCAGGCGCTCCAGCGCGCCTTGCACGTCCAGCGCTTGCGCCGGCGACTGGCTGGCCAGCGGTGTGTGGCTGGGCGGCAGGGCCGCTGAGCGGCCGGTCTGCTGCAGCAAAATGGCAATCAGGCGGGACAAGTTGAATGGTTTGCCAACATGGGCGTTCATGCCGGCGGCCAGACAGGCATCCTGGTCCGAGGCCATGGCATTGGCGGTCATGGCGATGATGGGCAGTGTGGTCTGGCCCAGCCCGGTGCGGATGGCGCGCGTGGCCGTCAGACCGTCCATCACCGGCATTTGCAGGTCCATCAGGACCGCATCAAAGGGCACATCGGCGCGGGCGACCGCCTCGACGCCCAGTTGGCCATTGGCGGCAATGACCACCTCGGCCCCCTCATGGCACAGCAACTCCTGCGCCACCTGCTGGTTGATCACATTGTCTTCCACCAGCAGCAGCCGCAGGCCCGACAGCGGGCGTGGCGTGCTGCCCGGCGGCGTCGGCGAGCCCGCTGCCGGTACGGGTTCGGCTTGCTCTGG
>JAKFXU010000117.1 GCA_021731215.1 Rhodoferax sp. | reverse complement strand
CGCGGGCGGGCACCGCACTCGCGACTCGCTACGTTGCCGGGGGCAACGTAGCGGAGGGCGTTGCCTGCGCGGAATCATTGCTGAGAGAAAAGCACATTCGTGCCTCCCTTTTCTATCTCGGTGAGTATGTAGACACGCCCGAACTGGTCGCCGAGAACGTAGCCGCAAAGCTCGCGGCGGCAAAGGCACTTGGTGTATCTGGTCTGGATGTTCATGTCTCCGTTGATCCCACGCAAATTGGACATCAGATCGATCCGGCGATGGCCAGGAAGAACGCGTTCCGCGTTGCAGAGGCCATCGCTGAAGCGAGTCATGGTCGCCAAGGCAACCATATGCTGATGCTTGATATGGAGGATCAGGGAGTTACAGATGCCACCCTGGCCCTGCACAACGATATCCGGGCAGTGGGGCTACCAGTAGCCGTGACCCTGCAAGCCTATCTCAGGAGGACCATCTTTGATATGCAGTCATTGGTTGCGCAGGGCGCCACAGTCCGCCTGGTGAAGGGTGCGTTTGCGGCCGGTGGCGATGTGGCATTTACCACACGGCAGGAGATAAAGGCCAACTCCCGCAGTCTCATTGATCTGATGCTTTCCAATGAAGCGAAGGCGGCCGGGTTCAAGCCGGTGTTTGCAACACATGACGAGGAGCTCCAACAATATGCTTCGCAGCATGCGCAAGAACATGGTTGGAGCAAGGGATTGGACTACGAATTCGAGATGCTGTTGGGTGTCCGTAGCGAATTGGCCGCTCGACAAGCCGCCAATGGGGAGCGCGTTCGACTTTATACGCCGTTCGGAAGTGACTGGTGGCCGCACGCAATGCGCCGCATTGGAGAAAATCCAGCCAACGGCATGCTGCTCGCACGCTCACTGATATCCGGCTAATTGGCAAAAATTTGACAGACTCCTTCACTCTGAAACGGTGAATTGGGATGCCGATTGCTGACATTGGGGAACACCCGTTTTCGCTGTAGTGCCGCCTTTCACAGCAACCTCAAACTTGTTACGTGATCCCAGAACGCCACCCGCAGCGTTTGGGGCATTGGCCCCCGCCTCATACTGTCAAATGCCCAGAAAACGAAGTTTCAGAGGAGACTAACTTGCTTGCAAGTTATGTCGTAACTAAATCGGCTGGAACCAATGCCCCAAACTCTGTCACCATGAGCATCTCCCACTGCATTGGCCGGCGTATCTGCCAAAATGGCCCAATGCGCCTAAGCCCTACCGAACAGCAAGTCATTCGAGACGCCAGTCTGCGCTACTTCGGCGTGCGCCCGCGCTTGTTTGGCTCGCGCGTGGATGACTACAAAGCGGGTGGCGATATTGATCTGTACATCGAGGCGCCGATCTCGCCCCAACAGGGAGTTGAGGCCCGGCTGCACATGGTCGCCGACATCTGGAAGGCGCTCGGCGAGCGCAAAATTGATGTGGTCATTAATACCGGGGGTGAGCCGCTTGCCATCTATGAAATTGCCAAAAGTGAAGGAGTTTGGGTATGAGTTTGCCGCTAGAGGACGCGTTGCGTCAATGTGATCGCCATGCTCAGCGCATGCGCCGGGCAATGGGGCGCATTCCATTTCCGCTTGATGGCCATGAACTGGCAGCAGACAACGAGGATTTGATCACCCTCATCGATCAATTTGTATTTCGCTATACCAAGCTATGCGCAACATCCTGACCCACGAATATCCCGAGCAAGTTTCTTGGCAAGCCGAAGCACTCAATCGTGCCCGTGCCATGGGTATTCAACTGATCGAGTGGCTGGACCGATTGAAGTTGGAATTCGAGCGGAGAAAAGCGCCATGAACGCCCTCAACATCAGCGACTACACCCAGACCCTCGGCAGGCAGGCCAAAGCCGCTTCGGCCCTGATGGCGAAAGCGTCTACCGCCACTAAAAACAGCGCACTGCGCCAACTGGCGGCGCTGCTGCGCGCCAATGTGCAGGCGCTGCAAAGCGACAACGCGAAAGACCTGGAGCGCGCGATGGCGGCGGGCCTGGCCGCGCCGATGGTGGACCGGCTCAAGCTCACGCCGCAGGTGATCGAGACCTGCGCCCAGGGCTGCGAGCAGCTCGCCGCGATGCCGGACCTGATCGGTGAAATCATGGGCTTGAAGCAGCAGCCCAGCGGCATTCGGGTTGGGCAGATGCGGGTGCCGATTGGCGTGTTTGGCATGATCTTCGAGAGTCGCCCCAATGTGACGATCGAGGCGGCCAGCCTGTCGATCAAGAGCGGCAACGCCTGCATTTTGCGCGGCGGCTCGGAGGCGATTGAGTCCAACAAGGCGCTGGCCCAGTTGGTGCAGCAGGCGCTGGTGAAAAGCGGCCTTCCCGTTGACGCCGTGCAACTGGTGCAAACCACGGATCGCGAGGTAGTGGGCCATCTCATCGCCCTGCCACAGTATGTCGATGTGATCATTCCGCGCGGTGGCAAGGGCCTGATCGAGCGCATCAGCCGCGACGCCAAGGTGCCGGTGATCAAGCACCTGGACGGCAATTGCCATGTGTACGTCGATGATCCCTGTGACCTGGAGATGGCGGTCGCAGTGGCCGACAACGCCAAGACCAGCAAGTACAGCCCGTGCAACGCGGCCGAAGGATTGCTGGTGGCCGCCGGCGTGGCGGCTGAGTTTCTGCCCAAGATCGGCGCCATCTACGCGGCCAAGGGCGTGGAGATGCGATGCGACGCCGAAGCCCTGGCCCTGCTGGCCAAGGTGCCGGGCGCCAACAGCCGGCCCGCCACCGAGCAGGACTGGTACGAGGAGTACCTGGCACCCATCATCAGCATCAAGGTGGTGGCCGGCGTGGATGAGGCCATTGCCCACATCAACCGTTATTCGTCGCACCATACCGATGCCATCCTCACCCGCGACCACATGCACGCGCAACAATTCCTGCGCGAGGTGGATTCGGCCAGCGTGATGGTGAACACCAGCACCCGTTTTGCCGATGGTTTTGAATTCGGTCTGGGCGCCGAAATCGGCATCAGCACTGACAAGTTCCACGCCCGCGGCCCGGTCGGCCTGGAGGGACTGACCTCCTTGAAATATGTGGTGCTGGGCCAGGGTGAGGTGCGAACCTGAACCGGATCTGACATCCGGGTGGCAAACTCCGGCATGAACGGATTTACCGCGGCAATCCTTGCAAGCCGGGCGGGCGCCCCCAAATCTTAGAATACGTCCAGTTTTCCCACATCATTCAAAAAAGAGGGCCGCATGGTTCCACATCTCGTCACCGCGCTGACCGGCCCGATCAACGAACTTGAGCAACGCGTGCTGGACTCCATGCCGGCGATCGAGCGCTGGTTCCGGCTCGAATGGATGGAGCACACGCCGCCGTTCTACAGCTCGGTCGACCTGCGCAACGCCGGTTTCAAGCTGGCGCCGGTGGACACCCATCTGTTCCCCACTGGCTGGAACAACCTGACCCCCGAGATGCTGCCGCTGGCGGTGCAGGCGGCCATGGCGGCGATCGAGAAGATCTGCCCGGAGGCACGCAACTTGTTGCTGATTCCCGAGAATCACGCCAGCAACACGTTTTACCTGTCGAGCGTGGCGCAATTGCGGCGCATCTTCCACATGGCCGGCATGAACGTGCGCATTGGCTCGATTGACCCCGCCATCAAGAAAACCACCACGGTCGAGCTGCCCAACGGCGAAAGCGTGACGCTGGAGCCCGTCATCCGCAGCCGCCGGCGCCTCGGTGTCAAGGATTTTGACCCCTGCACCATCCTGCTCAACAATGATCTGCGTGCCGGTGTGCCCGGCATTCTGGAAGACATCCACGAACAGTACCTGTTGCCCCCGCTGCACGCCGGCTGGTCAACGCGGCGCATGAGCAAGCATTTCAAGTGTTACGAAGAAGTGGCCAAACGCCTGGGCAAGTTGTTGGGGGTTGACCCCTGGCTGATCAACCCGCTGTTCGAGAAGTGCGGGGAAGTCCGGCTGGCCGAGGAGGCGGGGATGGAAGGCCTGCGCACCCATGTCGATGCGGTGCTGGGCAAGATTCGGCGCAAGTACAAGGAATACGGCATCAAGGAGAAGCCGTTCGTGGTGGTCAAGGCCGACAACGGCACCCATGGCATGGGGATCGTGACGGTGCGCGATGCCAAAGACCTGGAAGCGCTGAGCCAAAGAGCGCAGAGCAAAGCGGGCGCGACGCCCGATGGGCCGCCAGCCTGCGATATCCTGGTGCAGGAAGGCGTGCTGACCAAGGAGCGCATGAACGACGCGGTGGCCGAGCCGGTGGTCTACATGATGGATCGCTATGTGGTGGGCGGTTTCTATCGCATTCATGCCGACCGTGGCATTGATGAAAACCTCGATACACCGGGATCGAGCTTTGTGCCCCTGGCTTTTGAGCAAAGCACGCAATTGCCCCAGCCCGGCATCAAACCCGGCGCCAGCGCCCCCAACCGCTTCTATATGTACGGGGTGGTTGGGCGCCTGGCCATGTTGGCGGCCAGCTACGAGCTCGAAGCAACGGATCCGAATGCCGAGGTCTACGAATAGGCCCGGCCCGGCGGCTGCCAGCGAATGCGGGCAGGGGGTTGCTGCGCTGCAACATTTTTGGCTTTTGTCAAATTTAGCACGGCCCGTCCTAGTGCCAAT
>JAKFXU010000265.1 GCA_021731215.1 Rhodoferax sp. | reverse complement strand
GGTCTTCATGCTGCTGTGTCCTCACGAAATGTTGCAGAATCACCCCATCGGAATTGACGGGGTGAATGTGCAGAATAAATCGTGTCAGCTCAGGGGTGGACTACTCCGCGTAGCGGCTTCGTCCAACACTGCCGTCCAGGGTGACGACACTGCCTACCACGACATTCTGAGCAACGCCGGCGTTGGCGATCGGTCCGGCGTTAACCACGCTGGCGGTGATGCTGACTGCAGCAGCACTGCTATTGATTGTTCCGTCGTTGACAATGACGGTGGCGACATAGGTGCCGGCCACATCGGCGGTGAATGTCGGCTTGGCTGAGGTAGGCGATACCAGAGTCGCCGAGCTGCCAGCAGGCTTGGACGTGAGCGTCCAGGCATGGGTGAGCGCACGACCAACATCGGCTGCGCTGGCGCTGCTATCGAGGGTGACCACAGTCCCTGTCACTACGCTTTGCGCAGTGCCTGCATGGGCGGTGGGCGGTGCCGCCGTTAACGTGGCCACCACTTGTTTAATGGTTGCCGTATCGAGGGTGGTGGCCAGCGCCGAGACAACCTGGGTCAGTTGGGCGGCATTGATTTTTACCCTGAGTGCATCCAGCATTTTGTCTTGCGCGTCGCCACCGCTCAGGTTGTCTGGCGTGGCGGCTTTCAGCGGCGTTGCAATGAAGTTGACAAGAGTGCTGGTATCTACTGTGCTGCTTAATACCATGCCCACATCGGTTTGCGCTGCATTTACGGCGGCCGTTGTGACGGTGTTGGCGGCAACCGCTGCATCAAAAGCTGCGAAAAAGACAGCGGGCTCATTACGCAATACGCGTGCAACCAGCATTTCGGTGAGCGGGGTAATGTTGGCAACTGCCGCGCTGCCGCTCCCGATTGCAACCGTGTGCAATTTTGAGCCGTCTGCCGGATTGGTAATCTGAAGTACGCAAGGCAACTTGCCACCGGTCACGACTAGGCTGTAGGAGCCATTGGTAATCGTCGTTCCGGTGCCGGTGCCAGTTTGGCATTTGGCAGTGATGATCGCGCCAGCAATGGCCATGCCGGTGGCGGCCGTACCGCTGAGTGTGAGGTCTGTCGTGGCGCCTGGCGTGTCCGGTGGGGATGATGACCCGCCGCCTCCGCCACAAGCAGCAAGAAAGACAGTGGACAGGGCCAAGGCCAGAAGTGTTGAGTGTTTCATGTTGGGGTGTCCGTTGTGAGTTTTGCGATGGTCTTGGCTATTTTTGTGACCTGCGTGCCATCTGGGCAGGTTTGCTGCGTCGATCAGGAAATTTCGGTCAAGGCCAAGCAAAGTGCGAATCTGTCAGGCGTTCGGAAGCCAGGAAGAATTTGATTTGGTGGCGTTTGGGGTAAGCCTGTAGCAACTTGGCGTGCATGGGCAGAAAGTAGGCAAGCCCCAACAAAGCGGCGGCGATTAACGGCCCGAGCAAGGTGAATTTGTGCGTCGACTGGAATTCCATCAGGTCCTCCCCAGGGGTTGGAGCCTCGCGGAAGAGGCTTGTTTGTCTTGAATGTAATCGATATTTATGCAATTAATAAATATCATTGCGAATTTGTAAAGGGCTTGGACCTACTTTCTGATGCATGTCAAAAGCATCCAAGCTGATTGAAAACAAGCAATTTTCCGACCGGCTGCGGCTGGCGCTCAAAGGGGTTGGCGTCCGGCCGTCTGCTACTGTGTTGGCCAACGAGTTCAATCTGCGCTACTGGGGCAACAGCATCACAGTCAATACGGCACGCAACTGGCTGCTCGGCAAGTCGATTCCGATGCAGGACAAGCTGCGCGTGCTGGCCGACTGGCTGCATGTGAGCCCGGACGAGTTGCGCTACGGCACCCTGGCACCAAGCTTCAAGACGCAGGATGCCGGTACGGATATGTCGGTGTTGACGATGCAGGATCGCGACATGCTGGCGCGCTACATGACGTTGTCGCTGGCCGACCGCAAGACGGTGTCCGATGTGGTGGTGGCGCTGACCGTGGCGGCGACGGTCAAGGCGAGGGCCGGCGAGAAAGATCGCGGTTGAAGCTGTGCAGGCATAGATGCTTGACCCCTTCATGCGCATAGAATGCGCATGAAGGAGTTTTCATGAACACTGTTGCCCATCCCCCAACGCGCAAGCGAGCCGTCAACTTGACTTTGAGCGATGAACTGGTTCAACAAGCGCGCGCCATGACCAGCAATCTGTCGGCGCTGGTTGAAACGCTGCTCTCAGACTATGTTCGGCAGCAGACCCAGGCGCAGCAGTCGCGTCGACAAGAAGCCACCCTGAGCGCACAGGCCTGGAATAACTTCAATGCGGTCGCCGGTTCATTTGCCGACGAATACTCCACCCTTTGAAAGGGTGGCGCCTCGTGGCTCAATTTGACGTTCACCGCAATACCGGGAAAAACCGCAGCACGATTCCCTATGTGGTCGTGGTTCAGTCCGCCCTGTTTGATGCTTACCGCCGACGGGTGGTCGTTCCCTTGGTGCAACGCTCGGCTGCAGTAGCATTGCGCGCATCGCGGCTCAATCCGTTTTTCACCATTGAAGGTGTGGAACTGGTTTTGCATCCATTGGAGCTGGTTTCGGTGGCGTTGGACCAATTGGGTGAAAAAGTGGGCGATCTGCAAGACCAGGGCGCCGCCATCGCCGATGCGCTGGATGAAGTGTTCACGCGTGCGTGGGGCTGATGAGCAAGCCCCTGAGCGGCCCGCAAAAAGCCCTGCACAAGCTCGGCGTAATGCGTGACATTGCGGCGTCACTGACTTCTGCAGTGGCTTGCAGAGCAAGATCGAAAAATAATTTACCTTACCGCTCTGAGTTCAGCAACTGAATAAATCAAAACAAAAATGTATTCTTTGAGGCTACAATCGTAGCCGTGAAAGCTACGATAGCATCGGTGTCTGATTTACTGTTCCCGCTGCAGTACAGGGGGAAAGCCCTTGCGTTGCTGTTATTGCAACCGCAGCGGCGACTGCATGTGCGCGAGATTGCCCGGCTGACGGGCACGGTGGCCGGGACGATGAACAAGGAGCTCGATCGACTGCAAAGGGCCGGGCTGCTCGAAAAGCATCGGGTTGGCAATCAGCTTCAGTTCTGTGCCAACCTGCAGCATCCGGTGTACCCTGAACTGAGCGCCTTGCTGCGAAAAACCATTGGGCTGGCTGACGTGCTCACGCTGGCGTTGACGCCGGCATCGGAACGCATCACGGTGGCGTTTGTTTTCGGTTCCGTCGCACGATCCAGCGATACCGCCGCCAGTGACGTTGACGTCATAATCATTGGCCGCGTGGACTTCGGTGAGGCGGTCAACCTTTTGTATGAAGCGCAGACCACCCTGCACCGCGAAATCAACCCGAAGATTTTTGCGGTCGAAGAATGGCAAGCGAAGTTGGCCTCCAAGTCTTCCTTCGTAGTTGATGTTCAATCGAAACCGAAAATCTTCCTGATTGGAACGCAGCGTGACCTTGATCAACTTGCAGAACCTGGCCAAGATCGGCCAGCTTGATCCGGTCCCCCTATCGGCGGACCCCCAACAGGTATTCAGACATTTTGGTTTTTCCATCGCAAGGAGTCCCGCGCCATGAGTCACTATGCACTGCGTCTTCCCGAGTCCTTGAAGCAGGCGGCCAAACGAATTGCCGCTGCTGACGACACCACCATGAACCAGTTTTTCGTCGTCGCTATTGCTGAAAAAATCAGTGCGATGGAAACTGCGCAGTTCTTTGAGAGGCGAGCGGCCTTGACAAGGCCTGAAGCCGCCGAAGTAGCCTGGGGCAAGGTCGGCACCCAGTCGGCCATCGCAGAGGACGTCTGGGTACCCTGATCGCCCTATGCTTTGGGTGAAAAAGTGGGCGATCTGCAGGGCCAGGGTACCGCCATCGTCGATGGGTTCGATGTAGTCTTCACGCGCGCCTGGAACTGATGAACAAGCCTCTGAGCGGCCCGCAAAAAGCCCTGCACAAGCTCGGCCTGGTGCGCGATATCGACCTGGCGCTGCACCTGCCGCTGCGCTACGAGGACGAAACCCGCCTGGTCAAGTTGCGCGATGTGCATGAGGGCGAGACGGCGCAGGTCGAGGGCGTGGTGACGCGTTGCGAGGTGAAAATCTCGGGGCATCGCCAGTTGCTGGTGACGCTGGACGATGGCACCGACACCTGCCTGCTGCGCTTCTTCACCTTTTACCCCGCGCAGCAAAAGGCGCTGGCGGTGGGCAGCCGGATCCGGGTGCGCGGCGAAGTGCGGGGCGGCTTCATGGGGCTGACCATGATGCACCCGGCGTTCAAGGCGGCCGGGGGCGACTTGGCCGTGGCGTTGACGCCGGTCTACCCGACGACGGCGGCGCTGCCGCAGGCTTACCTGCGCCGGGCGGTGCAGGGCGGCTTGGCACGGGCCGAGTTGGCGGACACCATCCCATCCAAATATCTTGCTGAAATTGGGATCGAGCCAGCCTGGAGTCTGCGTGCGGCGTTGTCATTTTTGCATCACCCTACGCCCGACGTGGCGCTCGCCTCGCTGCAAGACCACAGCCACCCGGCCTGGCAGCGGCTCAAGGCCGAGGAGCTGCTGGCGCAGCAACTGTCGCAACTGCAGGCCAAACGCGAACGGGCTCGCCTGCGCGCGCCGGTGCTCAAGGCCAATCGGGTT
>JAKFXU010000262.1 GCA_021731215.1 Rhodoferax sp. | reverse complement strand
CAACAGAGCAAGCGAGCCTGACGCCGCCGCATCAGTTTGAATCGCACCCGCTCGGTTTTTCTCAGCCGCACTCGGGCGCGCTCAGCAGTTGCAAGGCGGCGCTGATGTCGCGGCTGTCAACTTCAGCGATGGGCTGCAGTTGGTCGGCCAGCGCGGCCAGGGCCGAGGTGCCTTGCGTCTGCAGCAAAGCGATGGATTGACCAGCTTGCCGGGGCGAAGCGAAGCCGGCACTTTGCAGCAGCAGGCGACTGTCAGCGCCGAGCAGCTTGAAGTAAAACTTGCCATCGCGTTCGCGGTACTGTTTGAACACCGGTTTTGCCACTTTGGCCCTTTTGGCCGCCGTGTTGCCGGCCTGTGCGCGCAGGTCGCGCAAGCCGACCGCATCGCGCAGGCGGTTCATGAAGGGGGTGGCCAACTGACGCGCCCGGGCGGCGCCGGCGCGCAGGATGGCCTCGATCTTGGCCGGGTCGTCCAGCAGCGCCAGATAGGCGTTCCGCATGGGGGCGATTTCACGGTCGATGCGCTCGAACACCAGTTGCTTGGCCTCGCCCCAGCCAATGCCGTCGGCGTAGGCCTGGCGCAGGGCATTGGTTTCTGCTTCGGTGGCGAAGGCCTGGTAGATCTGGAACAGGGCCGAGCCTGCCACGTTCTTGGCCTGGCCCGGCGGCGTCGAGTCGGTGACGATGCCTGCAATCAGCTTCTTGAGCTGCTCGCGTGGCGCAAACAAGGGAATCGTGTTGTCGTAGCTCTTGCTCATCTTGCGCCCGTCGAGGCCCGGCAGGGTGGCCACGCTTTCCTCGATTTCGGCCTCCGGCGCCACAAAGTGCTCGCCATAGCGGTGGTTGAAACTGTGCGCCATGTCGCGCGCCATCTCAATGTGCTGAACCTGGTCGCGCCCGACCGGCACCTTGTGGGCGTTGAACAGCAGAATGTCGGCCCCCATCAGCACCGGGTACATGAACAGGCCGGCGCTGACATCGGTATCGGGGTCGTCACCCGCCTGGGTGTTTTTGTCGACCGCCGCCTTGTAGGCATGGGCCCGGTTGAGCACGCCCTTGCCGATGACGCAGGTCAGCAGCCAGGTCAGTTCCGCAATTTCCGGGACATCGGACTGGCGGTAGAAGATGACGCGTTCGGGGTCGAGCCCGGCGGCCAGCCAACTGGCCGCAATTTCCAGCGTGGAGCGCTGGATGCGCGCCGGCTCGTCAATCTTGATCAGGGCGTGGTAGTCGGCCAGAAAATAAAAGCTCTCGACATCAGACCTCAGGCTGGCCCGCACCGAGGGCCGGATGGAGCCGACGTAGTTGCCCAGGTGGGGTGTGCCGGAGGTGGTGATGCCGGTCAGGAAGCGCTTGGAACTCATGGCGAAAAACTTCTTGTGCAAAGAGGCTGGAGGCTAGCCAAAAATCAGGGCAAACGGGGTCAGCAAAATGTCCAGCAGGCCATAGCTAAGGGCCATCAAGGGCCGCAGCCACAGGGTACTGACCACGCCGGCCAGCACCAGCGCCATCACGATGAAAAAGCCCCAGGGCTCAACCCGCGAAACCAGTTCAGCTTGCCGGTAAGGCAGCAGGCCGACCAGAATACGCCCGCCGTCGAGCGGCGGCAGCGGGAACAGATTGAACACAAACATCACCACATTGACCAGCACGCCGCCCTGGGCCATCTTGAGAAAAAAGGGCTCGGTCACGCCCGTGCCTCTGAGCAGCAAAAACAGCGCACCCCAGAGAAATGCCTGGATGAAATTGGCGCCCGGCCCGGCCAGCGCCACCCAGACCATGTCGCGCTTGGGGTTGCGCAGGTTGCCAAAGCGCACCGGCACTGGCTTGGCATAGCCGAACAGAAAGGCGCCCGAGGTGGCAAAGTAGAGCAGCAGCGGCATCAGAATAGTGCCCACCGGGTCAATGTGCTTGATCGGGTTGAGCGTGACGCGCCCCAGCACGTAAGCGGTGTTGTCGCCAAAATGGCGGGCCACGTAGCCATGCGCCGCCTCATGCACGGTGATGGCGAACAGCACCGGCAGGGCGTAAATGGCAACGGTTTGAATGATTTGTGCGAGATCCATTGGGCGATTGTCTCAGAGGCGCTGCGGCAACAGCGGTTTACAGACCGAGCGCCGCCAGCGCACCGCGTCCCTGGCGAATCACCTCAGGCTCCTCGCCGCTCAGGTCCACCACCGTGGTCGGTTCCAGCGCGCAGGCTCCGGCGTCGATGACGGCGGCGATCTGATTTTTGTAGCGGTCCCGGATTTCCGGCGCGTGATTGAGCGGTTCGGATTCGCCGGGTGCTATCAAAGTGGTTGCCAGCAAGGGCCCGTTGTGCAGCGCCAGCAGCGCCTGCAATGTCTTGTGGTCGGGCACCCGCAGGCCAATGGTCTTGCGCGAGGGGTGGCTGAGCCGGCGCGGCACTTCCTTGCTGGCTTCCAGAATGAAGGTGTAAGGGCCGGGGGTGGCAGCTTTGATGCGCCGGAACTGCTGGTTGTCGACCTTGGCATAGTTGGCCAGCTCACTCAGGTCGCGGCACAGCAGGGTGAGGTGGTGCTTGTCGTCCACCCCGCGGATGCGGCGCAGCTTGTCGGCTGCGGCCTTGTCGTCGAGATGGCAGACCAGCGCGTAGCTGGAATCGGTGGGAACCGCCAGCACCTCGCCTTTTTCCAGCAGGGCGACAGCCTGCCTGAGCAGGCGGGGCTGCGGGTTGTCGGGGTGAACTTCAAAGAGCTGGGCCATGGGTCTATTGTCGGTCAATCAGTTGGGCCGGGGCGCGCTTGGGGCGGCCCGGCGCGGGGGCTGATGGGCTTGCGTCGCTGCCCGAGTTCGTGGCTGGACAGCAAGGCATTGCCTACGCCGCTGGCGGCAATCACGGCAATGCCGAGCCAGGCCAGGCCATCGGGCACATGCCTGAACACCAGCCAGCCGGCCAGGGTGGCGAAGGCGATCTGGGTGTAGAGGTAGGGCGTCAGCACCGGGGCCGAGGCGCGCATGTAGGCTCGAATCAGCATCAGGTGGCCAAAGGTGCCCAGGAAGCCGAGCAGCACAAACCAGGGCCAGTGCGCCAGCAGGGCCGCCGTGCTCCAACTGAACAGCACGATCGGGCTCATCACCAGCGCGCCCACCAGCCCGGTGTAGAACTGGGTGGTGTAGGGGTTTTCCACGCCGCTCAAGCGGCTGGTCAGCACCTGAAAGCAGGCATAGGTACTGACCAGCAGCACCGGAAACAGCAGGGCCCAACTGAAAACCTGGCCGCCCGGACGAATCACCAGCAACACCCCGCCCAGGCCCACCGCCATCAGCAGCCAGCGCCGCGGCGAGACCTGGTCTTTCAGCGTCCAGGCGGCCAGCGCGGTGGCCACCAGCGGCGCCAGCATCACCATGGCGGTGAATTCGCCCACCGGCAGGTATTGCAAACCAAAAAATGAGCAGGCGCTGGTGGTCAGCAGCAGCACGCCCCGCAGGGCCTGAAAGCGGGGGTTGGGGGTAATGAACAAACGCCGCTTCTGCACCGGGAAGCGCATGGCCAAGGTCACCAGCGCCTGAAACGCATAGCGAAACCACAGCAGCATCAGCACCGGCGCCAGCGTGGTGGCGTGTTTGGTGGCGGTGTCGAGCAAAGCAAAGCACAGTGCGGCCAGCACGATGAGCAAGATGCCAGTCCCCTGCGGGGTGCGCCAGAATGACATGGCGCAGTCAGTGGTCCATGGCGGCGCTGGCCGTCTGGCACTGCTTGCTTGGGTGCTGGATGCGATCGGTCAGCAGCTCCCACACCGGCGTCAGCCGGCCCGGCAGATGGGGCAGCGTGCCCAGTTCGGTGTGGCTCTCTTCGGGGCTGTGAAAATCGCTGCCGCGCGATGCAGCCAGACCAAACTCGCGGGCGGTGTCGGCGTAGGTCAGGTATTCGGCCGCGCTGTGGCTGCCGGTCACTACCTCGACCCCCTGGCCGCCGTGGTTCTTGAACTCGCTGAACAGCGCGAATTCCTCGTTGATGCTGAACTTGTAGCGCGCCGGGTGCGCGATCACCGCCACGCCCCCGGCCTGCGTAATCCAGCTCACCGCATCCTTCAGGCTGGCCCAGTGGTGTGCCACAAAACCGGGCTTGCCTTCGGTCAGATATTTGCGAAACACCTCGTGGGTATCGCGGCAAACGCCGCTTTCCACCAGAAAGCGGGCAAAGTGGGTGCGTGCGATCAGCGCGGGGTTGTCGGCAAACTTCAGCGCGCCCTTAAAAGCGCCCGCAATGCCGACCTTGGCCAGGCTCTCGGACATCTCCTGCGCACGCTGCTCGCGCCCACCGCGGGTCTGGATCAGGCCGCGCTGCAGGGCCGGGTGTTCCGGGTCAAAGCCCAGACCGACGATGTGAATGGTCCGACCGATGAAGGTGACTGAAATTTCGACGCCGCTGAGGTAGGGCAGGCCGAGCGCCCGGGCCGCTGCCGCCGCGCGCTGCTGACCCCCAATTTCGTCGTGGTCGGTCAGGGCCCACAGCTCCACCCCATTGGCTTTGGCGCGTGCGGCCAGCGCTTCGGGGCTCAGGGTGCCGTCGGAGACAATGGAGTGGCAGTGCAGGTCGGCGTTGAGAATGGGAGTCACTGGGCGATTTTAGACTTCGTGAAGCGTGTCTGCCCTGCACCCCAGGATGTCATGG
>JAKFXU010000261.1 GCA_021731215.1 Rhodoferax sp. | reverse complement strand
TGCAGCAGCAGCGCCGGGTCGAAGCGCCCGAACTGGGGGGTTTCGTAATCAAAGGCTTGCGTCTGGGTCAAACCATAGGCCGCGCGCACCGCCGCCAGCACCGGCGCGGCGCTGGGCGCTGGCGGCACCGCCTGGGCACAGAAAAACAGCAGGTCCTGCACCAGGCGCTCGGAGATGCCGGGCTCGCCACGCGCCAGCGTGCGGTACTGCAGCAGAATGCGCGAGGCCGCCCGTTTGCCGTAAATATCGGCCGGGCACAGCCCCAGCGACACGGCTTCAAAATAGGCGGCGCAAATGTTCCAGAACACGCGCGCTTGCAGCCCACTTTGGGCCGTTGCAAAACCCAGACTGATATCGCGCATCGCCTGGGCGGCGGCCACCTCGCCGGTCTTGACGACCCTCAGCACCAAGCCGTCGAGCCGGGCGCGCACCGCCGCGTCGTAGGCCAGCGCGGGCGCCGCCGCCGGCAGCGCCAAGTCGATCCAGCGCAACTCGAGCGGCCACAAATCGGCCGGGTGCACCCGCTCTTCGCCCACCAGTTCCAGCACGTCGCGGTACTGCGGAAACAAGGCCACCGGCGAGGCGCTTTTGCCCTTGAGCACCCCTTCCAGATATTCGGTCAGGGCAAAGCTGGCACGCTCGACCTTGTTGGCGGCCTGGTCGCTGCACAGCTCGGGGCGCTGCACGAATTTCTGGGCCAGCGCCTCCATGGCGCGCAGGACTTTGGCCGGCACCGCCATACCCACCATTTCCAGGGCGCCCACCGCCTGATGCAGTTGTTGCCGGGCAATGCGCAACTGGCTGGCATCAAGGTCGGCCAGATCAGCGCCGCGCGCCAATTCAGCGTCGCGCACAAAGCGGCGCAGCGCTTTGCTCGCACCGTCCAGCGATTTACGCAGCTCGTCGAGCACCCAGGCCAGGGGTCCCAGGTCGTTGGTCGCGATTTCGTTGTCGCCAGCCGGGGCCGCGTTTGCTTGCATGGGTTGGTGCACTCGTGGAGATAACAAGTTCGGACGGGTGGCGCTCAGGCGATCTTGAAGCGGGCCACCGACTGACGCAACTCTTCGGCCATTTTGGACAGCTCGCGCACCTGCGCCGCAGTGGAGCGCGTGCCCTCGCCGGTCTGCTCGGTGACGGCAAAAATATGCTGAATATTGTCCGCCACCACATTGGCCAAGCTGGCCTCGCGCGAGGTTGAACTGGAAATTTGCTCGATCAACTCGGCCAGGCGGCGCGACACCTGGTCAATCTCGGTCAGGGCGGTGCCGGCGTTGTCCGACAGTTTGGCGCCCTCCACCACCCCTTGCGTCGAGCGTTCCATGGCGCCCACCGCATCCTGGGTGTCGGTCTGAATCGCCTTGACCAGGGCCGCAATCTGGCGCGTCGCGTCGGCCGAGCGCTCCGCCAGCCGCTGCACCTCCTCGGCCACCACCGAGAAGCCGCGCCCGGCCTCGCCGGCGGAGGCGGCCTGAATGGCGGCATTCAAGGCCAGCACGTTGGTCTGCTCGGTAATGTCGGAGATCAGTTCCGTGATTTCGCCGATTTCCTGCGATGACTCGCCCAGGCGCTTGATCCGCTTGGAGGTTTCCTGAATCTGGTCCCGAATCGAGTTCATGCCGCCGATCGTATTCTGGACCGCCTGAAAACCGAGCTCGGCCGCCTGCAGCGACTGCCGGGCCACCGCAGCGGACTCCTGCGCCTGCACCGACACTTCATTGATTCTGGCCGCCATCTCCACCACCGAGCGCCCGGTTTCGCGAATTTCATGCAGTTGCTCGTTGGACGCGGCCAACAGCTCGGTTGAGGTGGCGTCCACATCGGTGGTGGTCTGCGCCACCCGCGCCGCCGTGCTTTGCACGTTACCCACCAGGGATCGCAGCTCTTCCACGGTGTAGTTGACTGAATCGGCAATCGCTCCCGTGATGTCCTCGGTGACGGTCGCCTCCTGGGTCAAGTCACCCTCGGCCACTGTCTGCAATTCATTCATCAACCGCAAAATGGCGGCCTGGTTGGCATCGTTCACCCTTTTGGCCTCTTGCCTCTGGAGTTCGGCATCGAGCCGCTGCGCCTCTGCGACGCCCTGACGCCTTCGGCTGTCGAGCAACTGAACGTAGTACACCCCCACCGCGCAGAGCAGGGCAAACAGCGCGGCCGCCGCCATCGCCGCCAGTTGGGCCGCGCCCAGACCGGTGTCGGTCGACAATTTGGCCTGCAGCGCCTCCAACTGCTGGCGCAGCGCTTCGCTGTCGGCCACAATGCCACGCTGCGCCTCACGCGCCGACACCAGCGCCGCCAGATTATTCAGAATGATGTCGGCCTGGGTGCGGGTGGCTTCAAACCGCGTCAGCAAGGCGCTCAACTGGGCCCGCGTTTGCGCATCGTTGGCCGCCGTCAAGCGCAATTCGGCACTGCCATCGAGCAGACCCTGTGCCAGTTGCTTGAACGCATTCAAATCCTGGCCCAGCAAGAACGCCGCCTCGGGACTCACGCCCTCGAGCGTGCGGAACTCGTTGAACAAGCGGCCCATGCGCTGCGTCAGCATCAGCAAGCGGCCTGCCGCCGCAGTTTCTGGGACGGGCGCATTTTGCTGCAGCTTGCGCGCGGCCAGCGTCTCGGCCATCTCCGACAAGCCCGAGAACTGCTGATTGATGAGCGCCAGCGCGGCGCTGGCCTGCGTCAGGATTTTCTGCTGCGCGATGACGGTCGCCGCATTCTTTTCGGTCCGCTCCAGCAGGGGCGCTATCGGGTCCAGTTGTGGCTGGTAGTCCGCGCTCAAGGCCGCCAGGCCCAGCTCTTCATCACCGGCGCGCAGACCGCGCACCGATTTAGCCAGCACCTCGGCGCTGTTTGCCACGTCGGCCAAGGCCTGCGCGCCGCCCAACAGCGCCGGTGACACCGACTTGGCCAGCCGCTGCGACTGCATCAGCGCCTGTCCGGTGGCCGCCAACTGGTGCGCCGCCCGATTCGAATCGGCGCGCGCCAACATGATGACCAGTGCGAGCAAGGCCAGCGCCAATCCCCACAGAATCAACAACAGGCGCTGATGCTGGTGCACCGTTTTCTGGCCGAGCAGGGGCAGTTCAATCAGGTCGCTCGCCTCATGGCCAGCGCGTGCGCCAGCCGACGCGGCCGACTGGTTGCGCTCGCCCGGCCGAGCTGCGCCACGGCCTGAGACTTCCTGCATTTGTTCGGTCACCATCGAATCCAGGGTGGCATCGGGCATACCCAGGCTCAAGCGGGAATCCTCCCCGGGCTCGGGCGCCTTGCTGGCAAACATATTTTTCACTTGATCGACGACAGACATATTCAAACCCTAGATAGAAACTTAAGCGCCAATCTTGAGAAATTCGGCCAGCTCAGACAAAGACTGCAGGTTGATTTCCTGCCAGCTCACCCCCTCCAGGTCGGTGAAACGGGTGCCAAAATAGGCCGGCGCGCCCGGCGCCGGCGCCCCGGCGGCGGCAAACGCCTCGCGCTTGCGCAGGCCGGCCAGCGCGTCCACCATCAAGGCGCAATTGAGTTCCAGCGCGGCATTGAAGGTGATGACGCTGGCCTGCGCCAGCGCCTGCTCGCTGCGCGCCGGCGTTACCCCGTCGGCCATGAAGCTGGCCAGATCAACGACCCCATACAGGCCACCACGAAGATTGACCACGCCCATGAACCAGGCTCGGGTGTAAGGCACCAGTTGCAGCTTGGCCAACGGAAAAATCTCGCCCGATTGCGCCAGCGGAAACAGGCAGTTGAGCTCGCCCGCCCGCACCGCCAGCCACGACGCTGACACGCCCTCGGTGCGCGCCGCCAACAAGCGGCTGGCCAGGCGGGTCTGTAGTTCGCGAAGCGCGGCGCGGTTAGCCATGCTGTTCCGCGGCGCTCAACCCAAAGCCTTGATCTTGCCCATCAGCTCAGCGGCATCGACCGGCTTGGTAATGTAGTCACGCGCGCCCTGGCGCATGCCCCAGACCCGATCCGTCTCCTGATTCTTGCTGGTACACATGATGATGGGGATGCCGGCGTACTCAGGGGTGCGGTTGATGGAGCGCGTCAGTTGAAAACCATTTTGACCCGGCATCACCACATCCATCAGGATCAAATCGGGCTTTTCTTCGGACAGGCGGCGCAAAGCCTCATCCGCGCCCTCGGCGGTGCGAACCGACATGCCGTTTTTTTGCAGCAACCTGGTCATGAACATCAACTCGGTTTTTGAGTCGTCCACCACCAGTACTTTCCGGATAACCATCAATTTACTCCCTGCGTCACGGCGCCAAACTGCTGAACCGCCTGCAGCAACTGGTCTTTGGTGAACGGTTTTGTCAAATAATCCTGCGCGCCGACCATGCGCCCGCGCGCCTTGTCGAAGACGCCGTCCTTGGACGACAGCATCACCACCGGCACCGCCGAGAACCGGGCATTGCGCTTGATGATGGCGCAGGTCTGGTAGCCATCGAGCCGGGGCATCAGGATGTCGCAAAAAATGAGATGCGGCTGGTAGTCATTGACTTTGGCGAGCGCATCAAACCCGTCCTCCGCCAGCAGGACTTCGTGTCCGCCCTGCTTGAGAAAAATTTCGGCGCTGCGCCGGATCGTGTTGCTGTCGTCGATCACCAGCACCTTGAAGGTCGATCCAGTCGTATTCACAAGACAC
>JAKFXU010000264.1 GCA_021731215.1 Rhodoferax sp. | reverse complement strand
GGCGATGCCCTGGCCTTTGAGATTGGTTAACCAATCTCAAAGGCCAGGGCATCGCCTGGAATTTCCAGCGTGTAGGTGATGTTGTCTGGCAGGCAGGCCAGGATATCTTTCACGCCAAAAGCGCCGTCGCCCGGGAACAGGCGGTGGCTACGGGCTTCGTGCAGGATGCTGTCCATGTCATCGCCAATGGTTTTCGGGCCGTCGCAGACGTGGGCAAAGTGGAACCACTCACGCGGCAGGCGTTTAAGCGCCGCGTGGCTGGAGTTGGAGCGGAAGAAATGCAGCATGTCGATCAATATGCCGGCATTGGAACGCTTGACCGTGTTGAGCACGGTGGTGGCGGTTTCCAGGTTGCCGGTTTCCGTCCACCAGGGGAATTCCAGGCTGACGGTGATGCCCAGCGGCCTGGCGTAGTCGCACAGGGTGGCAAAACGCTCGTGGGCACGCTCGCGGTTGGGATCCGGCAACTGGCAAATCACATGCCGGGCCCCCAACTCGGCGGTGGCGTCGAGCATCGGGAAAAAGCTCTGCGCGTCCAGACTGGGGTCCATGCGGGCCAGTTCCACATCCCAGACCTTGATGCCGGTGGCCGCCAATTTGGCCTTGGCCGCCGCCATGGCGACCCGACTGGTGATGAGCGGGTAGAGCGGCTCTTGCGGCGTTACCCGGCTCAGGCGCAGCCCCACGTAGGTGTAGCCCGTTCGCGCCGCGACCTCAATCAGATCCACCGGCGGCAGCGCCATGGCTGTCAGGTGGGCCAATGAGTATTCGTGTTTCATGATGCTTTTGCGTTGTTGATCGGCTTACTTGCGCCCGCCGGCCGCCGCCACCGCGCTGGTGTCGGCGTGGTGCACCTTTTTGCCGGGTGAATAGATGTCCATGATGTTCCAGTGACCGGCGGTTTCCACCGGCGCGTTCTGCATCGCCACATCGATCACAAACGGCTTGTTGGCGGCCATGGCACGCACCAAAGCCGGCTTGAACTCCGCGGCGGAGGTGACTTTGACGCCCTCGGCGCCATAGGCCCGCGCGATGGCCGCAAAGTCGGCCTGGAAGGGCGCGCCGTCCTTGAAGAACAGGGTGCCGAGCGTGGTGCCGTAATGCGCCAACTGCAGGCCGGCGATGGTGCCGTACGCGCAGTTGTTCATGATCACCCAGATCACCGGCACATTGCTTTCCACCGCCGTGGCCAGCATGGCCGGGTTCTGACCAAAGCCACCGTCACCCACCAGCGACACCACCACGCGGTCCGGGCAGGCCAGCTTGGCGCCAATGGCGGCCGGGGCGCCAAAACCCATGGTGGCAAAACCGCCGGGGGTCAGGATGCTGCCCGGGGTGTAGATGTCGAACTGCTGGCCCACGCCGTTCTTGTTCCAGCCTACGTCGGTGGTGATGATGACGTCGCGCGGCAGCACCGCGCGGGCGTCGGCCAGGATGCGCTCGGGGCGCATCGGGAACGCGTCGCTGGCCTGGGCGGCCTTGAGGCCGGCGGTGAAGGTGGCGCGGTTGGCGGCAATCTCGGCCTTCAAGGCTTCATTCTTGAAACCTTGTGGGTAGAGCTTTTTGGCAACCCGGTTCAAGACCGTCAGTGCCTGTTTCAGGTCCGCCACGGCGCCGATCTCGACGGGGTAATTGCGACCGATTTCGCTCGGGTCGATGTCGATGTGAATCAGCTTGCTCGGCGGGAAGCTGAAGGTGTATTCGTTCTCCCAGGAACTGCAGTCGGCTTCGGCAAAACGGGTGCCCAGGCCAAAGATGCAGTCGGCGTTCAGGCACTTGTCGTTGATGAACTTGGTGCCCCAGAAGCCGGTCATGCCCAGGATGAAGGGGTGGTCATCGGGCAGCACGCCCTTGCCCATCAGGCTATGGGAGACCGGAATGCTCATGTGGTCCACGAACTCCTGCAGCTCGGCCGTGGCATTGGCCAACACCACGCCGCCGCCGACATGGAGCTGCGGCCGCTTGGCGGCCACCAGGGTTTCGATGATCTGGGTAGCCACCTCATCATCGATGGACGGTGTATGCAGCTTCTTGGTGTGGAGTTTGAGCTTGGCAAACAGGGTCACGTCCACTTCCTTGGAGAAGATGTCCATCGGCACCGACACCAGCACCGGGCCCGGGCGGCCGCTCTCAGCCAGTTGGAACGCTTTTTCAATGATTTCAGGGAACAGGTCCGGGCGCTCGACGCGCCAGACGCGCTTGCAGAACGGACGGTAAATTTCCGACTGCGCGGCATCGGAATGCAGGTTGATTTCCTGATGCGGGTGCTTGCCGTAGTAGTGGCTGGGCACGTCGCCGGCGATCACCACCATCGGCACCGAATCGAGTGCCGCGTTGGCCACGCCGGTCGATGCGTTGGTCAGGCCGGGCCCGAGGTGACTCAACACCACCGCCGTGGTGCGCTTGGCGCGGGCGTAGCCGTCAGCAGCGTGCGCTGCCACTTGCTCATGGCGGGTATTGACGAATTTGATCGAGCTTTTCTCCAAGGCCGTCAGCACCGCAATATTGGTGTGCCCGCACAGGCCAAAGATGTATTCAACGCCCCGGTCTTCCAGGTACTTGACCAATTGGTGAGAAATCAGGTCTTTCATTTGTGTCTCCGTTATATAGGCGGGTATTTGCCAAAAATCCACTTGCGCAATGTTTCATTTCCCATCGGCGGTAACTTAATTTAAGTTTGATAATCGCTGAAAATGGTTAATTTTTCGGAACTTTATCGCTAGCAAGCCTTGTTTGAAAGCTAAAATTTGCAGTAATGGTCGATGATCAACTGCTTACGGGCGATAAACGACCTAAATTAGGGTTTTCCCTGTATCTGAATATTGATCTGGTCGGTTTCTGCGATTCGCTGGCAACGCCTGCCGTGGCGATGATGCTTCAGTGAGTCATTGAAGATGGCTTTTGCCAGGGGGCATGGGTTGATCCAATAATCAAAATAAGCCAATCGATGGACCCTTACCGGCCACCAGCCAAATGTTCATGAGCGAAAATTGCGCATGGACAATGATCTTCAAGCTCTGACCCAATCCCTGCGTGACTTCGCCAAGGAGCGTGATTGGGCGCAGTTTCATTCGCCCAAGAACCTGGCTTCGGCCTTGTCGGTAGAAGCGGCGGAGCTGCTGGAGCACTTCCAGTGGCTGACGGAAGAGCAAAGCCGACATCTGCCGGGTCAGAAGAAAGCCGAAGTGGCCGCCGAAGCCGCCGATGTCTTGCTCTACCTGCTGCAGCTCTGCGACAAGCTGGACATTGATCTGGTGCAGGCGGCTCGGCTGAAGTTGATCGTCAATGGCGAAAAATATCCGGTCGCCCGCGCACTGGGTTCCAGCAACAAATACACCGATCCCTAAGTGAGCCGCTGAGCGATCGCAGTGCAGGAGCGCGACGAGGGTATTGGAGGGCCGTTGTGGTCATCTCGGCCATCAGCCGTCCTGCGCCATCCCCTGCAACACCCGTCTGCTTTCAAAGCGCCTTGTTTTCCCATTGACCGGATCGACGAATTCGATCGATTTTGCCAACAGTTGCAGCGGGTGGGCGTAATCCATTGGCCCCTCCGGGGTCAGGGTGGGGTAGAGGCCGTCGCCCATGATAGGTAGGCCCAGCGCTGCCATGTGCACGCGCAACTGGTGACGTTTGCCGGTGACGGGGGTGAGGGCATAGCGCGCCAGTGCGCCCCGCACTTCCAGCACATCCAGGTGCGTGAGCGCGTTGGGCGGTCCGCTGACCTCATGCTGCAGCATGAAATGGCCCGCCTCCACGATGTGGCTTTCGCGGGTCAGGGGAAATTCCAGGTCAGCGCGCCAGGGGGCGATGGCCTGGTAGGTCTTTTTGACGCTGCGCTGGCTGAACAGGGCGTGGTAACTGGCACGGGTTTTCGGCTGTACCGAGAACATCACCAGGCCTGCGGTGTCGCGGTCAATGCGGTGCATCGGCACCAGCGTGTCAATGCCTAACTTGCGTTTGAGCCGCACCAGCACGGTCTCGGCCAGATAGCCGCCGGAGGGTAGCACCGGCAGAAAATGCGGCTTGTCGACCACGATCAACTGTTCATCCTGGAATAAAATCACTTCGTCAAACGGGATGCGCGGCTCATCCGCAACAGCGCGGTAGTAGTAGACCCGCTTGTGACCCTGGTAGGCGCTGTCGGGCGTAAGCTGCATGCCGTGCTCGTCGACCACGTCGCCCTGGGCCATGCGCTGGTGCCAGACGTCCCGACTGATGGTGCAAAAGCGCTCGGCCAGAAAGTCAAGGGTGGTGGGCCAGGTCCCGGCGGGCAGCCCGATGCAGCTCGGCCCCACGCCGTTGCGGGCGGGCGGTTTGAGAAACTTAGATGCGCTCAAACACCACATCCCACACGCCGTGCCCAAGCTTGATGCCCCGATTTTCGAACTTGGTCAAGGGTCGGTAATGCGGCTTGGGCGCATAGCCGGCCAGTTCCGGGTGGGCTTGCGTCGCCGTATTCTGCAACAGCGGCTCGTGGCTCAGCACTTCCAGTATTTGCTCGGCATAGGGCTGCCAGTCGGTGGCGCAATGCAGGTAGCCGCCGATTTTCAGGCGCGCCGCCAGCTTGGCAATCAGGGCGCTTTGGATCAGGCGGCGCTTGTTGTGTTTTTTCTTGTGCCAGGGGTCGGGAAAGAAGATGTGCAC
>JAKFXU010000307.1 GCA_021731215.1 Rhodoferax sp. | reverse complement strand
ATATAGCACCGCGCTACAGGGCGCCTAAGCTTTCTGGCAGGTGGGACAGTAAAAGGTCGAGCGCTGACCTTGGCGCACCGATTTGATGGCGGTCCCGCAGACCCGGCAGGGCTGAGCGGGGCGCCCGTAAACCATGGCTTCGAGCTGAAAATGACCGTTTTCTCCGGTGGCGCTGGAAAAATCGCGCAAGGTGCTGCCGCCCCTGGCCACGGCGCGCGCCAGCACCTGCCCGATGGCGGCGTGCAGTTTGGCGCTGCGCGCGCGGCTCAGGCGCGCCGCGCTCAAGGTCGGCCGGATGCTGGCCAGAAACAGCGCCTCCGAGGCGTAGATATTGCCCACGCCCACCACCAGGTCACCGGCCAGCAACACTTGTTTGATCGCTGCTTTGCGGCGCTTCAAACCGGCCTGGAACTGCTTGAGATCAAAATCTTGCGACAAGGGCTCCATGCCAAGTTTGCCCAACAGCTTGCGCGCCACCGGATCTTCTTCGCTGTTGGCGTAGACCACCGCCCCAAACCGGCGCGGATCGTAAAGCTTGAGCGTGCCGCGGCTGGTTAGCATCTCAAAATGGTCATGGGTGGCCGCAGCGCTCGGGTGCCTGGAAAAATTCAAGCGCCCCGACATGCCCAGATGCACCAGCAGCAAACCCTGATCAAGGTCAATCAGCAAGTATTTGCCGCGCCGGCGCACCGCCAGCACGGTGCGCCCCAGCAAGTGCGCCACTGAACAGCCCAAAGGCCAGCGCAAGGCCTTGCCCAGTCGCACCGACAGCACTTTCGCCCCCGCAATGGCGTCGGCAAAACTCAGGCGCGTGACTTCAACTTCAGGTAATTCAGGCATGGCAAAAAATTATTAGGCTGGCATGGATTATTATGCTTTGATGATGCGCTTCAACCGTTTTCCCGGCCTTGTCCTGCTTGTTTGCGCGTTGACTGCCAACGCACAAGCGCCAGACAAGAAGCCGACCGCGCCGCTCAGTTCGGCCCTCGACAGCGAGCTTTTTTATCAGCTCTTGCTGGGCGAACTCAATGTCCGCAGCGGGGAGCCCGGCGCCGCTTACTCGCTGATGCTGGATGCGGCGCGCAAAACGAATGACGCCCGGCTGTACCAGCGCGCGGTCGATATCGCGTTGCAGGCGCGCTCGGGCGACTCGGCGCTGCTGGCGGCACGGGCCTGGAAGCAGGCCCAGCCGGCGTCAATTGAAGCGAACCGCTACATCCTGCAAATCCTGATTGCGCTGAACCGCATTGGCGAGACGCTGGAGCCGCTCAAACGCGAGGTGGCGGCCAGCGAGTCCAAAGACCGCAGCGCCGCCGTGCTGGCCATTCCGCGCTACTTTGCGCGCGCCAGCGACAAAAAACTGGCCAGCAGCATGGTCGCGCAGGCGCTGGCTGACTATCTGAGCGCGCCCGCGGTCGGCGTTGCGGCCTGGACCGTCATCGGGCGCATGCGTTTTGAGGCGGGTGACGTCAGCGGGGCGCTCGATGCGGCGCGCCGGGCGCAGGCCCTGGACGCCAGATCGGAACACCCGGCGCTGCTGGCGCTGGCCATGATGAGCCCCCAGACGCCTCAAGCTGAAGCCCTGGTTAAAAACCATCTTGCGGGCCAATCCCAGTCCGAAGTGCGCATGGCCTATGCCCGCGCTTTGCTGGAGGGTCAGCGCTACGCTGAGGCGGCGGCCCAACTGCAACTCCTCACTACTGAAAAGCCCGACTACGCGCAGGCCTGGCTGATACGGGGCGCACTCGAAATGCAGCACGGCAAACCGGCCCAGGCCGAGCGCTCACTCAAGCGTTACCTGGAACTGGCGCTGGCCCAGCGCAACGACGCAGCCCATCCGGAACTGGCCCGTGGCTTGACCCAGGCTTACCTCTCGCTGGCCCAGATCGCCGAGCAAAGAAAAGATTATTCTGAAGCCCAGGCTTGGCTCAATCGCATTGACAGCCCTGGCGAACTGCTCAACGCCCAACTGCGCCGGGCGGCGATGCTGGCCCGCCAGGGCAAGTTGGAAGAAGCGCGCCAGTTGATTCGCAGCCAGCCCGAGAAGTCCGCCGCCGACGCCCGGCTCAAAGTCGCCGCTGAAGTCCAGTTGCTGCGCGACAGCAAGCAATACCGGGCGGCCTATGACGTGCTGGCGCAGGTCATCGCGCGCCACCCCGACGATCTTGACTTTGTTTACGACCTGGCGCTGGTGGCCGAGAAGCTGGGGCAGTTGGAGGAGATGGAGCGCCTGCTGCGCGGCGTGATCGCCAGCAAGCCCGACTACCACCATGCTTATAACGCGCTGGGCTACTCGCTGGCGGATCGCAACATTCGCTTGCCCGAAGCGCGCCAGCTCATCTTGAAGGCGCTCGAATATGCGCCCGATGAGCCGTTTATTACCGACAGTCTGGGCTGGGTTGAATTCCGCCTGGGGAATCTGGAGGAGGCCGCGCGCCTGCTGGAGGGCGCCTTCAAGGCCAAGCCGGATGCAGAAATTGCAGCGCATCTGGGGGAGGTCTTGTGGACCCTGGGTCGGCGCGAGCAGGCCGTGAGTATCTGGAAAGAGGGCGCGCAACTCAATGCCGAGAATGAGACCTTGCTGGAAACACTCAAACGCCTGCGCGTGAAGTTATGAGCTCAGGGGTGAAAGTCGTTTGGACGGTCTTGTTGGCCGCGGTTTTTTTTATCGCCGGCTGTGCCGCCCCGCCCCAGGTCGACCTGGGGCATCGGTCTGAGCTTTTGCCTTGGCGCGGGCGGCTGGCGGTTCGGGTCGAGTCCGATCAAACCCAATCCTTTAGCGCCGGGTTCGAACTCAGCGGCACCCCGCTGGCGGGCGAGTTGACACTCTATACGCCGCTGGGCACTACCGCCGCGGCCTTGTCCTGGACCTCCCAAACTGCCGTTTTGCGCCGCCCTGGCGAGGTTCACTACTTCACGTCGCTTGATGGCTTGATCCAGCAGGCGCTCGGCGCCGAGATACCGGTGGTGGCCTTGTTCGCCTGGCTGGCCGGTGACAACATGGTGGTGGCGGGCTGGAACGCCGACCTGTCGCAACATGGCGCTGGCCGCATCACGGCGCGTCGCACGGCGCCGGCTCCCGCGGCGGAGCTGCGGCTGGTGCTTGACCAATAGCGGATATTAGCCATGAAGTCGCTCTACGACCTTAGCGCCCCAGCCAAGCTCAATCTGTTTCTGCACGTGATTGGCAGACGCGGCGATGGCCATCACCTGCTGCAATCGGTCTTCCTGCTGATCGACTGGTGCGACACGCTGCATTTCGACCGACGCCCAGATGGGTACATCAGCCGCGAAGACCTGGGCCCGCCGTTGCCGGCTGACGACTTGATCGTGCGCGCGGCACGCGCCCTGAAACTGGCCAGCGGCAGCCCGTTCGGTGTCCATATTGGCATTGAAAAACGCATTCCGGCGCAAGCCGGCATGGGCGGGGGTTCATCCGACGCGGCCACAACCCTGCTCGCGCTCAACCGTTTGTGGCAACTCGACTATTCCCTGGAGAAGTTGATAACAATAGGGCTGCAACTGGGTGCCGACGTGCCATTTTTTCTGACCGGGCGCAACGCCTGGGTCGAAGGCATTGGTGAAATAATGACGCCCTTGACTCTGCCGGCGGCGCGATTCGTGGTGGTAAAATCGACCCAGGGACTGGAAACCCGGCTGATTTTTTCGGACCCGGCTCTGAAAAGGGACAGTGAGACTGCTATAATTTCAGGCTTCGCTGCAGATGCTTTCGGTTTTGGCCGGAACGACTTGCAGGCTGTTGCCCAAAGACTGTGCCCCGGTGTGACCCAAGCTCTTGACTGGCTTGCTTCGGTTGGACTCAGCGGCCGGATGACAGGCTCTGGAAGCGCGGTGTTTGCACAGGTGTTGCAGCCGATTGACCTGACAAGCGCACCGAGCGGGTTTCAGGTCAGGTTGTGTAACAGTCTGGATGCTCATCCTCTGGTGGATTGGGCAAGCAGCGGCAGTTTATCGGAAAAGTTATCGGTTGGTGGCGTTTAGCCACCAACCCGTGTAGGGGAGTCGCCAAGTTGGTTAAGGCACTGGATTTTGATTCCAGCATGCGAAGGTTCGAATCCTTCCTCCCCTGCCAAATAGTTATGTGTACGTGCCAAACGCTTAACGTACAGGCGCAAACGTTACTCAATCCTCAATTGCTGGAATACTCATGCAGGCTCCTCAACCCCCTGATTTCATGGTTTTTACCGGCAATGCCAATCCGGCCATGGCGCAGGAGATTGCCCGCCACCTGAACATTTCACTGGGCGCCGCCACGGTGGGGCGTTTTTCTGACGGGGAGGTGACCGTCGAAATCAATCAAAACGTACGCGCCCGCGACGTCTTCGTGGTGCAGTCCACTTGCGCGCCGACCAATGAAAACCTGATGGAATTGCTGATCATGGTGGATGCGCTCAAGCGCGCGTCGGCCGAACGCATCAGTGCCGTGATTCCGTATTTTGGTTATGCGCGGCAAGACCGTCGTCCGCGCTCCAGCCGGGTGCCCATTACTGCCAAGGTGGTGGCCAACATGCTGCAGGCCGTCGGTGTCGCCCGCGTCTTGACCATGGATTTGCATGCGGACCAGATTCAGGGCTTTTTTGACATCCCGGTCGACAATAATATTGTCGACCGGGATGTCAAAAAAGCCCTGAATCTGGTC
>JAKFXU010000290.1 GCA_021731215.1 Rhodoferax sp. | reverse complement strand
GTGGTTATGGAGCGTCGGCCCTGTTTTGGCTTGGCAACGCGCAATATGCGACGCGCGACTACAAAGAAGCCATGCTCAATTTCCGCGCCCTGATCGCACGGGAGCCGGAGCATTTGCGGGCCCCCGAGGCGGTGCTGTCGATTGCCAACTGCCAGATCGAGCTCAAGGACATACGCGGCGCTCGAAAAACATTGGACGATCTGATCAAGGCCTATCCGCAATCGGAGGCTGCGGTGGCTGCAAAAGAAAGACTGTTGCGTCTGAAATGACGTTCGCCCAGCGCAGTTTCGGGCCTTCCAAGCCATTGCACTGTCTATGCGCACATCAGATGTGACGTTGGAGTCGACTGGCCTGATGGGAGATCGACGCTTTGGCGGTCTGGCTCGCCTGTACGGTCTGTTGGGGGCGCAGCGCATTGGCGCCGCTCACGTGGCAGTCATTGGGGTTGGGGGCGTGGGGTCGTGGGCGGCTGAGGCGCTGGTGCGCAGTGGGGTCGGGCGCATGACATTGGTTGATCTGGACCATGTGGCCGAGTCCAACATCAATCGGCAAGTTCACGCGCTGGAGGCGACCCTGGGGCAGGCCAAGGTAATTGCCATGCGAGATCGCATTCTCTCCATCAATCCTGAGTGTGACGTGACCTGCGTTGAAGAATTTGTGGAGTCGACCAACTGGCCTGCGCTGTTGCCCGCCGGGGTCACGGCAGTCATTGATGCCTGCGATCAGGTGACAGCAAAAACGGCGATGGCGGCTTGGGCGCGACGCACAGGAACCCTTTTCATCTCCGTGGGTGCGGCGGGTGGCAAGCGCCACGCTCATCTGGTTGACATCGACGATATCACTCACGCAACCCACGATCCTTTGCTGGCGCAGGTGCGCTATCGCCTGCGCAAAGAGCACGCGGCACCGCGTGAAGGCAAGAAAATCGGGGTCGCCTGTGTCTTCAGTCGAGAAGCGGTGCGGCCTCCCGATGCGTCTTGCGCCGTCGAGGGCGACGGAACGCTCAATTGCCATGGCTATGGCTCGGTGGTCAGCGTCACCGCCACATTTGGTCAATGTGCCGCCGGTTGGATTTTGGATCAACTTTCTGGCGTCATGGAAAAAAAGGCTGAAAATTAACGTTATAATTCGAGGCTTCGCAGGGTAATGCAAATTGACTTGCGAAGACCTGATGGGATGTTAGCTCAGTTGGTAGAGCAGCGGACTTTTAATCCGTTTGTCGTGGGTTCGACCCCCGCACATCCCACCAAATAAGCCTTATGGGCATTGAAAAGCCTGCTACTTAATTGCTAGCAGGCTTTTTTGTTGGTCGGTCTACTTGATGCGGGTCGGCGTGACCGCGGTGGTTTTCGTCGCCCCTCGACGGGAATTGCCAACCTAAGCAAAGTTACAGGTTGTAAAACGTTCGAATCACATCCCACGCTGCCTTGGGATCGTCCACGTAGGTAAAGAGGTCAATATCCTGCGGCGATATGACGCCTTCTTCCAGCATCACCTCGGTGTTGAACAGACGCTTCCAGTACTCGGTGCCAAAAAGAACGATCGGCACTGGCTTGGCTTTGCCAGTCTGCACCAGGGTGATGACTTCAAACAATTCATCGAGTGTGCCAAATCCGCCGGGGAAGGCCACCAGTGCTTTGGCACGCAGCATGAAGTGCATCTTGCGCAGCGCAAAATAGTGGAATTTGAAACTCAGGTTGGGAGTAATGTATGGGTTCGGGTGCTGCTCGTGGGGCAGGGCGATGTTCAGACCCACACTCAGGGCGCCCATTTCGTGTGCGCCGCGGTTGGCAGCCTCCATGATGCCGGGGCCGCCACCCGTGGCAATGAAGAGGCGTTCTTCACCTCGTCGGTGCGCACTGTAGTCGGCCACCAGTCGGGCAAACAGGCGCGCCTGGTCGTAGTAGCAGGCATTTCGCACTTGGCGCTGGGCCCGTGTCAGCGCGTCGCCGTCGCCGCTCAACTGCGCTTGTTGCAAATGGGTTTGCGCGTCCTCGGGCGAGAGAAAACGGGCGCTGCCAAAAATCACGATGGTGTTATCGACGCCCTGTTCGGCCTGGTCAAGATCGGGCTTGAGCATTTCAAGCTGAAAGCGGATGCCGCGTGTTTCACGGCGGAGCAGGAATTCGGGGTCTGAAAAGGCCAGGCGGTAGGCGTCAGCCTCCAGCGGGTTGCCCAGGGCAGAGTGATTTTGCAGCTCTGCCCAGGCATCGGCGAGGCGGCGTTCGCTAAGGTGTTGAGTTGTGTCCATGAGTGCCATTGTGTTCGAAAAAATGGGAGACGGTCGGGGTCGTCAACCAGTTTCGAACTCGTTTGAAGCTGGTCCATGCCCACCACGCACGGCCCCCCCAAAGCACGATGCGCCGCGGTCGCAGGACCAGCAGCACAAGCAAGGCCCCCAGCGGCCACCGGGGGTTGTTATAGAGCCACTTTATACCGCGGCGGGCCTGGTCGGCCACGGCCAGCGGCCCTTTGAGAACCTGTGCCTGAGCTGCCAGGGCGAGGCGCAATTGTGCACTGCGCAACAACAAACGCTGCTGGCGCACTACCAGTTCATCGGTGTTCATGTTGACCTGTTGCCCGGAGTTCGGCGGCATCGCGTTTCAGCTCGGTGACGCTGGCGTGCAACAGGCCCCCCGCATGACGCAGACGCTGACGCGCCTCGCGCATCAACAGCAGACCTGCGACAAGAAACAGCAGCGCCAGCACGCCCACTGCCGCTAGGCGATAACCTTCCCAAAACAGCAGGACGACGAAGCCGCACAACAGCGTCAGGCTGACGCCCAAAACCAGCAGCGCGACCGCAGCCCAAAGCAGCCCATCAAACAGGCGTCGTTTCTCAAACTCGATCTCGGTGCTGAGAAGGTCCAGCCGCACCTGGGCAATTTCAAGCGCCGTGGCCAGCAACTGGCGCAACGAGGCGAAGAGACCACTCCCGTGTCCGTGTGCAGGACCGCTCATGACCGGTGCCGGGCTAGCGCCGGCCAACCAGCAGACCTACCACCAGTCCGATTCCTGCTGCAATACCGATTGATTTCCACGGATTGTCGTGAACAAACTCATCGGCCGCGTGACCAGCCGCTTTGGCCCTGGCAACGGCGACTTCCTGCAAATGCACCAGCTCAGCCTTGGCCTGGTTCATTCTGGCCTGCACCCGGCTGCGTAAATCGGCAGCGGCTTCGCCCGTCTCGTCGGCGGTCATGCGCAACAACTCTTCCGCATCGGCGATAACTACCCGCAGGTCGCCCATCAATTTGTCTTTTTGAACCGCAGTCATTTCAGTCATGGCAAACCTCCATTGTGTAAAAAATCAGATTGCATGGTAGCCGGTTTTGCGCCCCATAGCTTGACAAAAATCACGAACGGACGGATCAATTTCAGTCGCCTGATCTCTGCTATTGGGTATGCATGGCGCTCAATACAAGCAGGTCTGACGTTTATGCCGCCGTCAACGCTGCTGCGAAGGGGGTGGAGGCCCCCATCTGCCCCTGCGACTCCGAGGCTGTGCCCGCTTGGGCGTGGGTGAACCCCAATAAAAAAGGCTTCCTGAGAAGCCTTTTTTATTGGTGCGAGCCTGAGCTGGCGATGAGCTTAGACGCGTTTTCTGTATTCGCCGGTGCGGGTGTCGATCTCGACCTTGTCACCCTGCGCCACAAAAATTGGCACGCCAATGTCAAAACCGGTGGAAATCTTGGCCGGTTTGAGCACTTTGCCCGACGTGTCGCCCTTGACGGCGGGTTCGGTCCAGGTAATTTCACGCACCACGTTGGTGGGCATTTCAACCGAGATCGCCTTGCCTTCATAGAACACCACTTCGAGCGCCATGCCGTCTTCGAGGTAGCTCAGCGAATCGCCCATGTTTTCGGCTTCGACTTCGTACTGGTTGTACTCGGTGTCCATGCAGATGTACATCGGCTCGGCAAAGTAGGAGTAGGTGCAGTCTTTTTTGTCCAGGATGACCTGGTCGAGCTTGTCATCGGCCTTGAACACGACTTCGGTACCGAAGTTGGCGATCAGGCTTTTAAGCTTCATGCGCACGGTGGCAGAGTTGCGGCCGCCGCGGCTGTATTCGGTTTTGAGCACGACCATCGGGTCTTTGCCGTGCATGATGACGTTGCCAGCGCGAATGTCTTGAGCGATTTTCATAGCGATTGTGTGAATGTTGGCCGCTGATCCAGCGGCGAGGGCGGCGTGGACTGGTCGAAAACCCGGTCAAATTCCGCAAAGCATTCTATTTTAATGGTTTTTTGTCACAAACCGCAGCAAGCGGGTCACCAGGTCGTCTTGCTGCAGTTGCAGCTTGCGCGCCCTTGTGACGGTTTGCTGCCATTCGGGCAGTGCCAGCGCCGGCAAGGCTGCATGATTTGTGTCAATTGCACCCGGTACGCCATTCCAGACCTGATGAAAAGCGCGCAGTGAGGGCGGGGCCTGCAGCAGGTCCAGAAAGGCGTCCAGCTTGCGGTGGTGGGCGTCGTCATGTTGCGGGTAAAGCTGCCAGACAAAAGGTTTGTTGGCCCACAGGGCGCGCACCAGTGAATCTTCACCGCGCACAAAATTCAGGTCACAGGCCCACAGCAGATGATCAAAGTCGGGTTGGCTCAGGGCGGGCAGGAAAGAAAACGACAGCCTGTTGCGCCTGTTCCAGGCCGGCTGAGAGCTGTTTTTACCCTC
>JAKFXU010000427.1 GCA_021731215.1 Rhodoferax sp. | reverse complement strand
AGGCCAATCGGGTTCTCCCTCTCCCGCTAGCGGGAGAGGGAGAGGGAGAGGGAGTTGCAGCCCAGTCATCGACTCGTTCCGGTGTGGATTGGTCCATTTCGCCCACGTCGCGGCGGCCCTTGCATGAGCAACTGCTGGCGGCGCTGCCTTTTGCGCTCACGGCAGCGCAGCGCCGGGTCAACGCGGAAATCGTGCAGGACCTGGCCCGGCCGGTGCCCATGCACCGCCTGCTGCAGGGCGACGTGGGGTCTGGCAAGACGGTGGTGGCGGCACTGGCGGCGGCGATTTGCATCGAGGCCGGCTGGCAATGCGCCCTGATGGCGCCAACCGAGATTCTGGCCGAGCAGCACTTTCGCAAACTCGTCAGTTGGCTGGAGCCGCTGGGCATCAAAACCGCCTGGCTGACCGGCAGCCAGAAGACCAAGGAACGGCGCGCGATGCTGGCGCTGATTGAGAGTGGCGAAGCCGCGCTGGTGGTGGGCACGCACGCCATCATTCAGGACAAAGTGGTGTTTAGCAAGCTGGCGCTGGCCATCATCGACGAACAGCATCGCTTTGGTGTGGCACAGCGCCTGGCGCTGCGCAGCAAGCTGGCAAGTCACCCTCTCCCCAACCCTCTCCCGCCGGCGGGAGAGGGCGTGAATGGGCACAGTGACGCAGCGGGCGGCGAGCGACTGGCTGCGCAGGCATCCGCGTCCCCGCTGGAGCCGCATTTGCTGATGATGACGGCCACGCCGATTCCGCGCACGCTGGCGATGAGCTACTACGCCGATCTGGATGTCTCCACCATCGACGAGTTGCCGCCGGGGCGCACCCCGATCCTCACCAAGGTGGTCAACGAGGCGCGGCGCGACGAGGTGATAGCACGCATCCAGGCCCAATTGGCGCAAGGGCGCCAGGTTTATTGGGTCTGTCCGCTGATTGAGGAGAGCGAAGCGCTCGATTTGCGCAACGCGACGGCGACGCACGCGCAGCTCAGTGCGGCCTTGCCAGCCGCCGTAGCGCCTGGCGGCGCGCCGGTGCAGGTGGGGCTGCTGCACTCGCGCATGCCGGTGGCCGAGAAGAAGGCGGTGATGGCGCTGTTCAGCAGTGGCCAGATGGGTGTGCTGGTCAGCACCACGGTGATCGAGGTCGGCGTCGATGTGCCCAATGCCAGTCTGATGGTGATCGAACATGCCGAACGCTTTGGCCTCTCGCAGTTGCACCAGTTGCGCGGCCGCGTTGGGCGTGGGGCGGCGGCGTCGGCCTGCGTGCTGCTCTATTCCACCGGCGAGGCGCCGCGCCTGGGCGAGACCGCGCGCGAGCGCCTCAAAGCCATGGCCGAGACCACCGACGGTTTCGAGATTGCCCGGCGTGACCTGGAGATTCGCGGCCCCGGCGAGTTCTTGGGGGCGCGCCAGTCGGGTGCCGCGCTGCTGCGCTTTGCCGACTTGGCCACCGACAGCGCCCTGCTGGACTGGGCGCGCCGCCTGGCGCCGCTGATGCTCGATCAGCACCCGGCACTGGCCGCGCAGCACGTGCAGCGCTGGCTCGGTGGCAAGGCCGAGTATTTGAAAGCGTAGCTGCCCAGTTTTGCTGGTTTCAACCTAGAAACCGCAGTTGGACGTGCCCGAGTGGGTCGTCATGGGGTGTTCTGGCAAGGCGTGACAACGCGGCGGGCTACTGCCCGCAAGGAGGAGCAACGCCGCCAGAGCGCGCCAGGGCGGCTCAATCGGGCACGTAGCGCTGTCACCCAAAAGGTGAACTCGTGCGTGGGTACAGAAGTGAGTGTTCATGCGGCCTTGCAAGCGGAAATGAGCGGTCAACTGCGGTTTCTAGGTTCAATCCATGCGGGTACGCGCAACTCCTCCACTCGATCCAGCGGACTGAGCGGCCGGTGAAACAGCCGGGTAGGGTGGGCAAAGCGCAGCCTGCCCACCGACGGGGCTGGGTCGTTACGGTAGCGTATGCTTGCCCACCATGCTGCGCCTGACCCAAGCCCCCAATCTGGCGATCGCCACGCTGTGGGCCGATGCGCTCGCGGTGGAAGGCATCGAATGCAGCGTGCAGCGCCAGTATCTGGCCGGCGTGGCGGGCCAACTGCCACCGGATCAATGCTTGCCCGAGGTCTGGATTCACCATGAGCCGCAGCAGGCGCGGGCGCGCGAGCTGCTGTACAACCTGCAACATGTGCCGCAACAGCGCTGGCTCTGCGCCTGCGGCGAACTGGTGGAAGGCGGCTTCGAGCAGTGCTGGAATTGCGGCCGTCTGATGCCGCGCTGAACGCGGGCGCTCTGGGCCGACAATAGCGCCATGACCCTGACTGAACTCAAATATATCGTCGCCGTGGCGCGCGAACGCCATTTTGGCCGGGCCGCCGATGCCTGCTATGTGTCGCAGCCGACGCTGTCGGTGGCCGTCAAAAAGCTCGAAGAAGAGCTCGATGTCAAGCTGTTCGAGCGCAGCGCCGGCGAGGTGGCCGTGACGCCGCTGGGCGAAGAAATTGTGCGCCAGGCGCAAAGCGTGCTGGAGCAGGCGGCCCACATCAAGGAGCTTGCCAAGCGCGGCAAAGACCCACTGGCCGGGCCGCTGACGCTGGGGGTGATTTACACCATTGGCCCCTATCTGCTGCCCGATCTGGTGCGCCAGATGATTGCGCACACGCCGCAAATGCCGCTGATGCTGCAGGAAAATTTCACCGTCAAGCTGCTCGAGATGTTGCGTACCGGCGAGATTGACTGCGCCATTCTGGCCGAGCCTTTTCCCGACGCCGGGCTGGCCATCGCCGCTTTGTATGACGAGCCGTTTTTGGCCGCCGTGCCGACCCATCACCCCTTGGCCGCGCTGGACCGGGTGACGACCGAACAACTCAAGCGCGAGACCATGTTGCTGCTGGGCAGCGGCCACTGTTTTCGCGATCACGTGCTGGAGGTTTGTCCGGAATTCGCCCGCTTTTCCAGCCATGCCGAGGGCATTCGCAAGAGCTTTGAAGGCTCGTCGCTGGAGACCATCAAGCACATGGTGGCGGCCGGCATGGGCGTCACCCTGGTGCCGCGCCTGAGCGTGCCCAAGGAAGCGCTGGCGAGCAAACCCCGGCGCAAGCGCGATGAAGACGCCTATGTCAAATACCTGCCCTTTGTGGGTGACCCGCCGACGCGCCGCGTGGTGCTGGCCTGGCGGCGCAGCTTTACCCGCTACGAGGCGATTGCGGCGCTGCGCAATGCCATTTACGCCTGCGAGCTGCCGGGCGTGCTGCGCCTGTCTTGAGGGTTGTACCGTGAATCCTGTCCAAGCCCGTTCCCGTGTTGCGCTCTACCTTGACCTGATTCGCTGGAATCGCCCGGCCGGCTGGCTGCTGCTGCTGTGGCCGACCTTGAGCGCGCTGTGGCTTGCCGCGCGCGGCTTCCCCGGTTGGCATTTGCTGCTGGTGTTCACGCTGGGCACCATCCTGATGCGCAGCGCGGGCTGCTGCATCAACGACGTGGCGGATCGGGACTTCGATCGGCACGTCAAGCGCACGGCGGCGCGCCCGGTCACCACCGGTGCCGTGTCGGTCGCAGAGGCGCTGGGGCTGGGTGCCGTGCTGGCGCTGCTGGCGTTTGCCTTGGTGCTCAGCACCAACGCCGCCACCGTGGGCTGGTCGTTCCTGGCGCTGGCCGTCACGCTGGCCTACCCCTATGCCAAACGTTTCGTCTCCATGCCGCAGGCCGTGCTCGGGGTGGCGTTCAGCTTTGGCATTCCGATGGCTTTCTCGGCCGTGCAAGGGGCAGATTCGTTGAGCTGGTCGGCCCTGCACGCCAGCGTGCCGCCGTTGGCCTGGGTGTTGCTGCTGGGCAATCTGTTCTGGGTGCTGGCCTACGACACCGAATACGCGATGGTGGACCGCGATGACGACCTGGCCCTTGGTATGAAAACCTCGGCCATCACGCTCGGGCGGCTGGATGTGCCGGTGATCATGCTCAGTTATCTGATCTACCTGGCTATTTGGGCGCTAGCCCTGCGCAAGTATGTGCCAGGTCCGGTGTTTTACCTGGCGCTGGTGCCGGCGTTGGGGCAGGTGCTATGGCACTACAGCCTGATTCGCAGCCGCGCGCGCGAGGCTTGCTTCAAGGCCTTTCGCCTCAACCACTGGCTCGGCTTCACGCTGTTTGCCGGCATTGCGGTCAGTTACGCGCTGCCCTGAAAAAAGGCCGCCCGGCAGCGGCCGTTGCGTGCGCGCTTGAGCTTCAGGCGCCGCCAAACTCGTCGCCCAGTTCCTGGGCGCGGCGCCGCGCCGCGTGCAGCGCCTTGACAAACTGGGCCTGAATATTGTCGTTTTCCATGCTCGCGATGGCGGCGTGGGTGGTGCCGCCTTTGGAGGTGACGCGCTGGCGCAGGATTTCGGGCGGCTCGCCGGAGCTGCGAGCCAGTTCGCCGGCCCCGATGAAGGTCGCCACCGTCAGTTGGCAAGCTTGGTCGCGCGTCAGCCCCATTTCGGCGCCAGCGGCAATCATCGCTTCCATGAAGAAAAACATGTAGGCCGGGCCGGAGCCGGACAGGGCGGTCACCGCGTCGAGCTGCCCTTCCGCCGTCAGCCAGAGATACTCGCCGGTGGTGGCCACCACCCGGCTGACCCAGTCCTGGTCTTGCGCCGTCGCCGCCGGCCGCGCGAACAGGGCGGTGATGCCTTTGCCGATCAGGGCCGGTGTGTTGGGCATGGCG
>JAKFXU010000426.1 GCA_021731215.1 Rhodoferax sp. | reverse complement strand
TGCCAAGATGCGCGCCGCGCGCCTGCTGTGGTGCCGCATCATGAAGGGCTTTGATGCCAAGAAGGACAAGTCGCTGATGCTGCGCACCCACTGTCAGACCAGTGGTTGGAGCCTGACCGAGCAGGACCCCTATAACAATGTGGTGCGCACCACCATCGAAGCCATGGCAGCCGTGTTTGGCGGCACCCAGTCGCTGCACACCAATGCGCTGGACGAAGCCATTGCGCTGCCGACCGAGTTCAGCTCGCGCATCGCCCGCAATACCCAGCTCATCATCCAGGAAGAAACCCACATTACCAACGTGGTTGACCCTTGGGCTGGCAGCTACATGATGGAAAAACTGACGCAGGACATGGCCGACGCCGCGTGGAAAATCATCGAAGAAGTCGAGGCCATGGGCGGCATGATCAAGGCGGTCGACAGCGGCTGGGCCAAGCTGAAAATTGAAGCGGCCGCTGCCCAAAAGCAGGCGCGCATTGACAGCGGCAAGGACGTGATCGTGGGCGTCAACAAATACAAGCTCAAGACCGAGGACGCGATTGAATCGCGCGATATCGACAACGTGGCGGTGCGGGACGGGCAGATCGAACGCCTGACCATCATCAAGCAAAAGCGCGATGCGGTGCTGGTGAAGGCGGCGCTGGCGGCGATTACGGCTGCCGCCGAGTCAAATACCGGCAACTTGCTGGACCTGACGATCAAGGCCGTTCGCCTGCGCGCCACCGTGGGCGAGGTGAGCGATGCCTTGGAAAAAATTTACGGGCGCCACCGCGCCGACACACAAAAGGTGACCGGCGTGTATGCAGCAGCTTATGACTCCGCCGAGGGCTGGGACGCCCTCAAAACTGAAATCAACGCCTTTGCCGAGCAAGAAGGGCGGCGCCCGCGCGTCATGATTTCCAAGTTGGGCCAGGACGGCCACGACCGCGGTGCCAAAGTGGTGGCCACCGCCTTTGCCGATTTGGGATTTGACGTGGACATGGGGCCCTTGTTTCAAACGCCGCAAGAGTGTGCGCGCCAGGCGATCGAGAATGATGTGCATGCCGTGGGCGTGAGTACGCTGGCGGCGGGCCACAAAACGCTGGTGCCCGCCATCATTGCCGAGCTCAAAAAACAGGGTGCCGACGACATCATCGTGTTCGTGGGCGGCGTGATTCCGCGCCAGGACTACGAGATGCTTTATGAGGCGGGTGTCAAAGGCATTTACGGCCCGGGTACTCCGATTCCGGCCAGTGCCAAGGATGTGCTGGAGCAAATTAAAAAGGCCCGCGCCTGAAGGGAATCAGTGCCCATTCCCAGGCCAGGACAATGATCCCTTCGCAGACAATCAGTCAAGGACGAAATGGGGGGCAGATCCCCGTTTCCGTTGCCGCCATTGTGAATTCAACCGGCAATGCACAACGCCGCGCCATTGCCAAAGCCATCACCCTGCTTGAATCCACCCGTGCCGACCACCGCGAGTTGGCCGATGAGTTGCTCACAAACCTGCTGCCGCACGCGGGGAAGTCCTTCCGGCTCGGCATCAGCGGCGTGCCGGGTGTCGGCAAGTCCACCTTTATCGAAGTGTTGGGCCTTTACCTGATTGATCAAGGCCACCGCGTGGCGGTGCTGACCATCGACCCGTCCTCCACCGTCTCCGGCGGCTCGATCCTGGGCGACAAGACGCGCATGGAAAAGCTCTCGGTGCACGAGAGCGCTTACATCCGGCCCAGCCCGAGCAGCGGCACGCTCGGCGGTGTCGCCGAAAAAACCCGCGAAGCCATGCTGGTCTGCGAGGCCGCCGGCTATGACGTCGTGATCGTCGAGACCGTGGGCGTCGGGCAGTCGGAGACGGCAGTGGCCAACATGGCCGACATGTTTGTGTTGATGCAACTGCCCAACGCCGGTGACGACCTGCAGGCGATCAAGAAGGGTGTGATGGAGTTGGCCGATCTGGTGGTGGTGAATAAGGTAGATATTGACGCCGTGGCCGCTCAGCGGGCGCAACTGCAAATCACCGCTGCCATGCAGTTGCTGGGTCTATTTGGCCGCCATGATGAAAAACACTGGCACCCCAAGGCACTCCAGTTGAGCGCCTTGAACGGGCAGGGTGTTGACGCATTCTGGGCTGCTGTGACCGAATTCAAAACGCTGCAAACCGCCAATGGCAAGTTGGCCGCGCGCCGGCAACAGCAGTCGCTGGCCTGGATGTGGGAGCGCATTGATGCGGGACTGAAACTGGCGTTTCGCCGGAACGACCGGGTGCAAGAGCTGCTGCCCCGGCTCACCCAGGAGGTGGTGGAAGGCCGCATGGCCGCCTCCACCGCAGCACGAAATCTGCTATTGGTCGCAGGTTCAGCGTCATTGGATATTTGAGTTTATGAAAGAGAAACCATGCAAGACATACTTGAACAACTGGAAGCCAAACGCGAATTAGCGCGCTTGGGGGGTGGTCAAAAACGCATTGATGCGCAGCACAAGAAGGGCAAGCTCAGCGCCCGCGAGCGCCTGGAGCTGTTGCTCGACGAAGGCACGTTCGAGGAATGGGACATGTTCGTCGAGCACCGCTGCGTGGATTTCGGCATGGCGGAGAACAAGATTCCAGGCGACGGTGTCGTTACCGGCTACGGCATGATCAATGGCCGTTTGGTGTTCGTGTTCAGCCAGGACTTCACGGTGTTCGGCGGCGCTTTGTCCGAAGCCCATGCCGAAAAAATTTGCAAGGTGATGGACCAGGCCATCAAGGTCGGCGCGCCGGTGATCGGTTTGAACGACTCCGGCGGCGCGCGCATTCAGGAGGGTGTGGCCTCGCTCGGTGGTTATGCCGACGTGTTCCAGCGCAACGTGATGGCCAGCGGCGTGGTGCCGCAGATCAGCATGATCATGGGCCCTTGCGCCGGCGGCGCGGTCTACAGCCCGGCCATGACCGACTTCATTTTCATGGTGAAAGACAGTTCCTACATGTTCGTCACTGGCCCCGAGGTGGTGAAGACCGTCACGCATGAAGAAGTGACAGCCGAGCAGTTGGGCGGGGCGGTCACCCACACCACCAAGAGCGGTGTCGCCGATCTGGCGTTTGAGAACGATGTCGAGGCGCTGTTGATGCTGCGTCGCCTGTACAACTACCTGCCGCTCAACAACCGTGAAAAGGCGCCGGTACGCCGTGGCGGCGACCCGGCCGAGCGCATGGACATGAGCCTGGACACGCTGGTGCCCGACAACGCCAACCAGCCCTATGACATGAAGGAACTCATCGTCAAGACGCTGGACGACGGCGACTTCTTTGAGTTGCAGCCCGAGTATGCCAAGAACATCCTGATCGGCTTTGGCCGCATGGAAGGCCAGACCGTGGGCATTGTGGCCAATCAGCCGCTGGTGCTGGCCGGCTGCCTGGACATCAAGAGCTCGATCAAGGCGGCCCGCTTTGTGCGCTTTTGCGATGCCTTCAACATCCCGATCATTACCTTTGTCGACGTGCCCGGCTTCATGCCCGGTACTTCACAGGAATACGGCGGCATCATCAAGCATGGCGCCAAGCTGCTCTATGCCTACGCCGAGTGCACGGTGCCCAAGATCACGGTGATTACGCGCAAAGCCTACGGCGGCGCCTACGACGTGATGAGCTCCAAGCACCTGCGCGGGGACGTCAACTTTGCCTGGCCCAACGCCGAAATCGCCGTGATGGGCGCCAAGGGCGCGGTGGAGATCATTTTCCGCGAAGACAAGGGTGACCCCGCCAAACTCGCGACCAAGGAGGCCGAGTACAAGGCCCGCTTTGCCAACCCGTTTGTGGCCGGCGCGCGCGGCTTTATTGACGACGTGATCCTGCCGCACGAAACCCGCAAACGCATCTGCCGCTCGCTGGTGATGCTGGCGACCAAGAAGCTTGAGAATCCGTGGAGAAAGCACGGCAACATCCCCCTTTGATGGCACGATGAGAAATAACATGTTTACAAAAATACTGATTGCCAACCGCGGTGAAATTGCCTGCCGCGTCATCAAGACGGCCCAGAAGATGGGCATTAAAACGGTGGCGGTGTATTCCGACGCGGACAAAGACGCCCGCCATGTGGAACTGGCTGACGAAGCCGTCCACATTGGCCCGGCACCGAGTCGGGAGAGCTATCTGCTGGCGGACAAAATCATCGCGGCCTGCAAGCAGACCGGCGCGCAGGCGGTGCACCCCGGTTACGGCTTTTTGAGCGAGAACGCGGGCTTTGCCCAGCGCGTGGAAGAAGAAGGCATCGTCTTCATCGGCCCCAAGCATTATTCGATTGCCGCCATGGGCGACAAGATCGAATCGAAAAAATTGGCCGGCACCGCTGGGGTGAACTGCATTCCGGGTGTCAATGACGCTATTGAAACGCCTGAAAAAGCCGTTGAAATCGCCAAGGGCATTGGCTTTCCTGTCATGATCAAGGCCAGCGCCGGTGGGGGCGGCAAAGGTCTGCGTGTGGCCTTCAATGACAAAGAAGCTTTCGAGGGTTTCACCAGTTGCCGCAACGAAGCGCGCAACAGCTTTGGCGACGACCGCGTGTTCATCGAGAAATTTGTCGAGGAACCGCGCCACATTGAAATCCAGTTGATTGGCGACAGCCACGGCAACGTGCTGTACCTGAACGAGCGCGAGTGCTCGATTCAGCGCCGGCATCAAAAGGTGATCGAAGAAGCGCCGTCGCCGTTCATCAGTGAAGCCACGCGC